>JAGQTR010000204.1 GCA_020438915.1 Mycobacterium sp. | reverse complement strand
GGAACAGCGCGAACCGGTCGCCGTTCGCAGTAGGCCCGAATATCCCCACCGCCAGCGTGCTGACGATGGCCATCGTCCGAAAGCCCGGCCGGGTGGCCCACGCGGCAAGCGGGATGATCGCCCACAGCAGGTACCAGGGTTGCACGACGGGGAACAGCAGCACCGTTGCCCCGAGGGCCACCCCCAGGCCGCCGACGGGATGCAGGCGGCCGCGGAGCACCGCGAACAGCAGCCAGGTGACGATCACCGCGATCAGGCTTACACCGATTGCGCGGGTCAGAGCGAGCACCGCGGTGGTGTGGTCGCCCAGGCCGAGCAGGATTCCGACCTGGCCGGTGCCCAGGGCCAGCAGTGTCGGTGGTGACATCCAGCTCCGGACGACATTGGCGGTGCCCAGGGTGAACAACCAGCCGAAGCCGAGCCCGCTTGCCCAGCCGATCACCGCCATCACCGCCAGCGACACCGCTGCCAGCGATCCGCCGGCGACGAAGAATGCCTTGACCGTGCCGCCCAAACGATGTCCCAACGCCATCGCCACGAAGCCCAACGCCAGCAACGATGGGAGCTTCACCTGCGATGATGCGGTGATCAGCACGGTGCCGATCAGCAGCATCGCGAGCGGATACCACCGCGGAGGCAGTGGGGCTCCGGTTCTGGTGCCCCTAATGCTGCTGATGCCACGCAGCGCGAACTCGGTACCTGTCAGCATCATCCCCAACATCAGCGCCTCGTTGTGGATGCCGGCGACCAAATGCATGAACAGCAGTGGGTTGGCCGGTCCCAGCCAAAGCGCACTCACCTCGGCCACCCCGCATCGGCGGGCAAGCCGCGGCGTCGCCCACACGATCATCCCGACGCCGAGCAACACGACCAGACGGTGAAACAGCACGGCCTCGACGATGTTCTCACCGGTCAAGGCTGAGATTCCGCGACCGATCCACAGGAACAGCGGTCCGTATGGTGCCGGTGTCTCCCGCCACAGGCTGGGTACCGAGAGCGTGAAGACGTGGTCCAGGCCGAGGCCGGGGGCGGGGCCGACCAGGTAGGGGTCGTTACCCTGCAACGAAATCTCGCTTTGCGCGAGATAGGAATAGACATCCTTGCTGTACATCGGCGGGGCGATCAGCAGTGGTAGCGCCCAGAGCAGCAGGGTGCGGTCAAGCTGGCTGCGGGTCATCTTCCGCTCGCCGAGCGCGAACCGGCCCAGCATCAGCCAGGCCAGCGTCATCATCACCGCACCAGTGGTGGTCATCGTCAGCGAGACGGTCTGGATCCGCGACGGCAGGTTCAGCAGCCGGACACCGAACGTCGGATCCTGGATCACCGGGCGGGCACCGGCACCCAGGGCGCCGATCGCCATGAGTACCGTGCCGGTTGCACCGAACAGCCGGGTCCGGTGCATCGCGGAGAGCTCGGCGTCGTTGAGTGGATTGCCGACTGTCCGCTCGTCACCGTGCCAGCCGGCGATCGACGTGCTGAGAGAGCGTAGGCGGGCTGCCACCAAGGCAGCGTAGCCTTCAAGGCCTGCTAAGGGTGCCCTTGCTGGACCCCGTTCGGGAATTGCGTCACACTGGTGTTGTGAAATTCCGTTCGCAGGGTGCGCTCTCGACTGCTCTGCAGTCGGTGTCGGCACATGCTGCCGACGGCGACACCCACGGGGATGCTCATGGAGATACTCGGGGTGCGATCATCCGGCTACTCCTGGAATCGGGTCCGATTACCGCGAGCCGTATCGGAGGGCATCTCGGGCTGTCCGCCGCCGGCGTGCGCAGGCACCTCGACGCCCTCATCGATGCCGGTGATGCCCAGGCCAACGCCGCAGCGGCATGGCAGCAGGAGGGACGGGGGCGGCCGGCGAAGCGCTATCAACTCACCGCCGCCGGCCGGGGGAAGTTGGAGCACACCTACGACGACCTCGCCTCGGCGGCCATGCGCCAACTGCGCGAGCTCGGCGGCGACGAGGCCGTCCAAACCTTCGCTCGCAGGCGTATCGACTCGATCCTGGCCGATGTCGAGCCCGCGAGCGGGACGAAATCCGGTGATGTCGAGGAGGCCGCCGACCGGATCGCCGACGCGCTGACCGTCGCCGGGTATGCCACCACCACGACCAGAGTGGGCGGGCCCGGCCGCGGGGTCCAGATCTGTCAGCACCATTGTCCGGTATCGCACGTTGCCGAGGAATTCCCCGAGCTGTGCGAAGCCGAACAGCAGGCGATGGCCGAGTTGCTGGGCACCCATGTGCAACGGTTGGCGACCATCGTCAACGGCGACTGTGCCTGCACCACCCACGTTCCACTCATTCCGGCAGAACACGCAGAACGCTAGGAAACGTCCGCACGACCTCCGGCGCATCAGCCCCGCGCCGGAGCCACCACAAGAGCAAGAGGAGTGTGTCGCAGTGACACTCACACCAGAGACACCGCTCACTCAGGAGGAGACCATTGCCTCCCTGGGCAAGTACGGCTACGGCTGGGCTGACTCCGACGTCGCCGGTGCCAGCGCCCAGCGTGGGCTGTCCGAGGCCGTGGTGCGCGACATCTCGGACAAGAAGAGCGAGCCCGAATGGATGCTCGACATCCGGCTGAAGGCCCTGCGTACTTTTGACAAGAAGCCGATGCCCAACTGGGGTTCCAACCTCGAGGGCATCGACTTCGACAACATCA
>JAGQTR010000203.1:2704-2845 GCA_020438915.1 Mycobacterium sp. | reverse complement strand
TGTACTTCAAGGACTTCAACTCCGGAGCCATGATCCAGAACGTCGTGGACCGAGCGAAGAAGAACGCGATCAAGTCGGTACTCGAGACCGGCCAACGGGGGCTGCGTATCCAGCATCTGCTGGACTCCATCGTCGACGAGT
>JAGQTR010000203.1:0-2690 GCA_020438915.1 Mycobacterium sp. | reverse complement strand
GACCTGCCCAACACCACCAACCCCGATGACTGGGCCAGGATCTCGGGCAAGAAGGGCGAGCGGATCGTCTACATCCGCACCCTGGTCACCGGCAAGAGCAGCAGCGCCAGCCGCGCAATCGATACCGAGTCGAACCTCGGCCAGTACCTCTAGAAGTTCGCTAGGTTCCAGTCGCCAGCGAGTAGCTGTTGGTCAAGTCGTCCTGGAGTACCTGGGCGGCCTCGGTAGTGGTGTCTATCCGCAGTTCCTCGTCGAGGACGCGCGCGCGGTAGGTCCAAGCGTCCGGCATTCTGAGTCGAGTGGCGAGATTGGCGAGGTCTTCGTAACTGAGCGTGGGGTCGACGACCTGGCTCCACGTCTGCATCACCCAGTGTCGGCCGTCGGGATCGATGAGCTCGAAAACCGGTTTGCCGGAGTCGAACACGAACACCGTGTTGCGCGTGACGGAGTTGGGTCGATAAGGCGCGGGGTTCATCGACGTCAACTTCACCGTGGCCTGCCGAATCATGTCGATGCCGCCGAACGTCGCGATCTCCGGCGGGCCGGTCGGGGCTTTTTCGATGCTGTCCATCAGCCAGTACCGCGGGCCGTTGAGCAGCGCCGCCGCCGCGCCATGATGTTTGGCCACGGCCTCTGCGTCGAGTTGCGACCACAGGTCGGCTGGACAGTCGTTGAGCCCGAACGTGTTGTAGACGGTGGCTTGCGGTCCTTCTCCTGGTTCGCTTGCGGCTGTTACCAGTAAGACTTCGCCGTAGCGCCCGCCTCGGAAATCCTCCACGGCCGCGAATCTAATACCTGAGATGCCTACGTGGCGGAAATCGGATGACCGAAGGTGAGTTCAGTTTGAGCACTGTGAACGGTACCGTCGAGATGTGAGATACCCACGCTCGCTCCTGGCCCTGCTGACGCTGGTTCCGGTGGTCGCCGGGTGCCAGTTTTCCTTCTCCTCCGGCGGTCCGGACTACAAGAAACTCGAGTCGGCAATTACCGACGAGCTCAACAAGCAGTACTCGTCTATGTCGGAACAGGTGTCCTCGGTCGAATGTCCCCGCCCATCGAGCTCGCCGAAGGCCGGCTCCAGCTTCACCTGCATCGCCGATCTCGACGGCAATGACGTGCGGGTGGAGGTAAAGTTCACCGACGACGACTACAACGTCGACTTCGCCACGCTCGACGTGGTCTTCGACCTCACCGAGACCGAAAAGGGTTTGTCCCAAGACATCTCGCAGGATTATGGCTTCAACGTCAAAGTCAACTGCGGAAGCGGACTCAAAGTCGTGCCCGTCGGTGAGTCGTTCGAATGCGAGGCAGTGGACGGACGGGGAGACACCCGTCCGGTGAAAGTGACTGCCGGAGGTCCGGACAACGACGACACGTGGGAAGTGATCGGCGGAAACTGAGCGTCACCCGGGCGCCATTCGCGGATCTGGAGCAGGCCCGCGGAAGCCTTTATCGTGCGGCCGTAGCTGTTCGGTACCGGTCGCGAGCCACCAATGTGAGCCGCAGATCCTCGATGAGCGGATCGACGGACTGGTGGCGATACTCCGCGTCGTTAATCGCCCGCGCAGCCAGATACATGAAGGTCAGGGCCGACAAAAACATCGTGACATGCATCAGCGCCTGCGGTATCGGCAGCGTCATGGTCAGAAACTGGCCGTCGGCGGGCCCACCGTCGGTCAGTGCGGCCAACATCGCCGGGCTGATCAACAACAGGCCGAACAGCAGGAACAGCATTCCCGTCGCCACCGCCACTGTCAGTACCTGCGCGATCTGCGACAGCGCCAGCACGAAGACAACGTTGGCCCGTTCGGCCGTCGAGAGGGGGACGCGGCGGGGTCGGTCGGGCATCGACTCAAACGGCGTCCCGACCAATTTTTGTGCGTCCTCCTCGGCCTTGGCGCCTGGATCCAGAATGGGCCGCACCCGGCCCAACAGTCCGGACACCAGAAATGCCACCGCGATCAGAAACAGAAACAGCAGCGCCAGCCATAACCGGCCCCGGCTGACGGTCGAGGCCATTGTCCATATTGGTCCGTTGAAAAACGCCAATACGGTGAGCAGCATCACCGGCAGCGCCCGCGACAGCATGCCGCCAATAGAGACCAAGTTGTCCAGCGTCATCTGCAGTGCCCAGCCCAGGATTGAGCCGATTCCCGTTGCGGTGCATAGGAATATCGCGGTGATAACCGCGACGTTAACGATCATGTCGAAGGAGATGGCTGCGCTGGGGCCGCCGAAGACGCCGGCCAGTGCAACCACCGCGAGTGACGCCGCTGACGCCGCGCCACGCACACGGAGGTCCGTGGTTCGCGACACCAGCCAGCCCACAAACCCGGCCGACGGAAGCACCAGCACCAACGCCGCCAGAACGAACCACTCGGTTCGGGTCGGGGCCCCGTCGATGTCGATGGTGTGCTTTCCGGTCAACGCGACGATCAGGATCGACCACGCCATCACCACGGCGAACCCCGCGAGCGCGGGTGCGGAGCGAGTCCACACCCGTCGCATCAGGGTGCCCGGCCGCAGCACAGCCGGCAGGCCGCGGTGCAGGAACCAACGTTCTCCCGCCAGGCGTTGCTCGTAGGTCGGATTCACCCGGCGCCGCCAGAGGCGGGCCCGAGGCGGCTATGGCACACGGTCATCGTGGGCCAATCACATCACGAGGTTCGCCTCGATGCCGGCATTCCTTG
>JAGQTR010000202.1 GCA_020438915.1 Mycobacterium sp. | reverse complement strand
CCGCCGACCTGATGCCTATGACTAGCCCGGATTTTTCGCGGAATGTTGCTTGTGGGGGTGTGTAGATAAGCGAAAGTGCCTGTCCTGCAAGGGATAATCGGATTTGTCTAAGATTCGATCGTTCCAGCGGGAAGGCACCTCGCAGGTGAAGAATATCGCGGCTGCAGCGCGGGTGAAAGTGTCGGCCGACGGCCATGGTGTCGTGTCGCATGCCGGGATGGCCATGTTGCGCGAACTGGCTGACCGGACGGGGTTATCGACGCGGGTCACGGCTGCTTTAGACGATACCTACCGAGGGCCGTGGGTGCACGCACCCGGCGAGGTGTTCGCCGATCTGGCGGCTGCGGTGGCCGACGGGGCGGACTGCATCGACGCCGTCGGCCAGTTGTGCGGCGATCGTGAGCACGTGTTCGGCGCGAAAGCGTCGACGACCACGATGTGGCGGCTGGTCGACCAACGCATCGACACCGCCCACCTGCCCGCTGTGCGGGCTGCCCGCGCCAGTGCGCGGGCCGCTGCCTGGGCCGCCGGGGCTGGCCCCCAACCAGGTGGCTGGCTGCACATCGACATCGACGCCACCCTGGTGATCGATCACTCCGACAACAAAGCCGGGGCGACGCCGACCTGGAAGAAGACGTTTGGCCTGCACCCGCTGCTGGCGTTTCTGGATCGCCCCGAGATCGCCGGCGGTGAAGCTTTGGCCGGGCTGCTGCGCACCGGCAACGCCGGCTCCAACACCGCCAGTGACCACATCATCGTCTTGGAGCAAGCACTGGCTGCGCTGCCGGCGGCGTGGCGACCCGACCCGAACCGTGGCGATGATCCCGAACGACCCCAGGTGCTGGTGCGCTGCGACACCGCCGGAGCCACCCACGACTTCGCCGACGCCTGCCGGGCAGCCGGCGTGGGGTTCTCCTTCGGCTACCCCGTCGATTGGCGCGTCCAGGACGCGGTCGACACGCTCAACCTCGCCGAGGGCTGGTATCCAGCGATCGACACCGCAGGCGGCATCCGCGACGGCGCCTGGGTCGCCGAAGCCACCACCCTGGTCAACCTGAGCAGCTGGCCGCCCGGCACCCGGCTGATCCTGCGCAAAGAACGCCCGCATCCCGGCGCGCAGTTGCGCTTCACCGACGCCGACGGCATGCGGGTCACCGCATTCATCACCGACACACCCGCCGGTGTCGTTCCCGGCCAGGTCGCCGGCCTGGAGTTGCGGCACCGCCAGCACGCCCGCGTCGAGGACCGCATCCGCGAACTGAAGAACACCGGCCTGCGTAACCTGCCCTGCCACAGCTTCTGGGCCAACGCTGCCTGGCTGGAAATCGCCCTCGCCGCCGCCGATCTGGTCACCTGGACCCGGCTCATCGGATTCCGCGGCCACCTCGGCCTGGCCCGCGCCGAGATCAATACCTTCCGCTACCGGGTCCTACACGTCGCTGCCCGTATCACCCGCGGCGCCCGCCAAGTACGGCTACGCATCGACGCCACGTGGCGCTGGGCCTCCCAGATCGCGACCGCCTGGCAACGCATCCGCACCGCCTTCGGCTGACCGGCAGCCCAATCTGACCGACCGACCACGAAAGAGCCACTGGCCCTAGGAAAGCCCGCCCCACCCGGCGACACGGGACCACCTCACCACGCCCGCTGACCGCAGAAGCCACCTCACCGCCCATCACGCCGCGAACCCCCACCGCCATCACCCTGGACGAAAAATCGAGGTTAGGAGACCGAAATGACCAGTGCCTCGCCTAGCGTCGAGCCGTCCGCCGGAGCGCGGCGGACGTCGTTGGCCGGACTGCGTCTGAGGTTGAAGCCCGGCCACCGCACCTGCGGGCACGTCCAGGGGGCTTGGTGGCCCCGTTCGACGATGCTGGATGTCGAATTACCTTCGCTGGTAGCCGCTCTCGAGCTCCGTTACGGCGCCATTTCCTCGGTGCAGTACCACGGTGATGACTGGTTCACCGATCAGGCCACGGCCTCGCTAGGCGACAGTGGCGTCGACATCACCGACAGCGCGCAGTCGCGTCATGTTGTGTCCGTCACCGGTCCGCGCATGGGCAGGCTCGACATTCTCGTGGTGCCGCCGTACACCGATGCGGAGCACGCATACGAGATCGTCAGGGTGGCGTCCACCGCAGCCGATACTTCCACCCCCGAGCAACTGCTGGGGCCGCACGCCCGCGGCACCATCGAGGTACGCGCCGCGATGCAGCGTTGGGATGGTGAGGGAGGCAGCCTACCGCGTACCTCTGGGTCATTCGGCCGGGCTCAGCAGCGGACGCCCCGCCCGCGAGCCCAACTTGTAGGCAGCTCGGCCGTCGCCGGGTAACCGGACGTCTTCGGGTGTTGTGAACAGTGCAAACACCTCGATAGTCAGCCATTGACAATCCTTGGTCGGCGTGTTGATCTTGGTTGATCACGCTGTTCCCGTCTCGATCAAGGGTGAAGCGATGGACGCCACGATGTTCGTTGCACGTCTCGGTCCACTTACTGCGATGGTGGGCGTCGGCACGGCGATCGTGATGGGCGGCGGTGGGGTCGCTGCTGCTGAGCCGTCGAGCGTCGGCGTCGTATCATCGACTCAGCCCGAGGGGTCGGCGACCTTGGCTAACTCTGCGACAGCCGATACCTTGCAGCCAGGCGGCGGCTCGGACGAGGCTGGTTCATCGGCACCCGCCGACACGGACTCGGGCTTAGTCCCCGGCGTGGATCCGGTTGGCGAGTTCGATACCGAGGATGCGGATCAAACATCCACTGCGACTAGCAGTCCGGACGACGAGCCGGTCACAGGAGAGCCGGAGTCAGCCGATCTCGCCGCCCCGGAGCCGGTCGAATCCGATGTTATGCCGGTGGCCGAGGAGTCTGCCCCCGTTGAGCGAGCCCGCTCGGCTGCCGTGCGCTCGGAAAGCCCCAGGGCGCAGGCCAACGCAGCCGCTAACCCGTTCGCCACCATCGCGGCACTGTTCGACAATCAGACCCCCACGTTGGACCCGACCCAAACCGGCCAGACCGACGGCGTGGTGACCGGACAGCTCAACGTCGCCGATCCGGACAGCAGTCGGCAGACCTACACCGTCACCGACGCCCCCGCCCGGGGAAGCGTGGTGATCAACTCCGACGGCAGCTACCGCTACACCGTGAACCCGACGTTCGCCCGATCCGGCACCACCGATTCGTTTCGCGTCACCGTCAGCGATGCCGCGAGCGGATTCCACATTCACGGCCTACTCGGCTGGATCAACCTGCTGAGCTTCGGTCTTTTCGGCAGCAGCCGCCACACATCCACGAGCACGGTGTCGGTCACCGTGGCGCCTTTCGTTCTCCCCGAGCCACCCCCGACGAATCCGCCCCCGACGAACCCGCCACCGACGAA
>JAGQTR010000201.1 GCA_020438915.1 Mycobacterium sp. | reverse complement strand
TACTATTTCACAGACACACCACTAGCCGGCATGGCCGGCATCGCATGGCCCGGAACTGAACCGAGACGATGGTGGGGCTCGGGCGGCTCGCCGGTTCTGAGTCCGACTGGATTTTCGGCCAAGGTCTTTGGTGGTGTGCAGGCTGATCCCGGCGTCGGCCCCTGGGGTTTGTTCGCATCGGGCGTCGGCACGTCCTTGCCGCCTAGGCGCGGCTATCGCCGCTGAGCGACGTCGATCACACCGAAATCACCCGTCGTGTGCGATGACGCACCCTGCGAAGAGCTGGTCGAGTTCGGTAGCGTCGATTTCCCGCCCGATCGCGACGATCTGCGTTCGCTGAGCCTCGGGCGCCGGCCGATTGAGTTCGGTCAGCGCAGTCCGCCTGCCGACGATCTGTAGCACCAGGGGCCGACCGGGCGCGTCGTCGGTGAAGACGATTCCCTTGCATCGGTAGACCGTGGCCGGCAGCTTGCGCTGGACCATCGTCTCCAGCGCGCGGCGGGACATCGCATTGTCCGACGTGAAACTCCACCGTTCGTAACGCATGTCCGTCACACCGGCCGGCAAGCGAGTATTTCCGGCGACGGATGTCAGCGGCCGCTCCTCGAAACGAGAGGTGCCGAGAAGAACCTCCAGCGGCACTTGGCCGTAGGTCGATTCGACGATGCGGACCCGCCGCAGGTGGGCGCCGATCCAGTCCCGGATCACCGCGACGTGGATGGGACTGACCAAGTCGGTCTTGTTCAGTACGACCAGGTCGGAGAATCCGATCTGTCGAAGTTTCAGCGCTGTCAGGGCCGGGTCGTGGTCGTCGGCGAACACCCCCTCGGCGTCGACGACGCAGGTGATGCTGTCGACCCGTAGCAGTTGCCGGTAGCGGGCGTCCAGGAAAGTCAGCACGATTCCGGCAGGGTCTGCCACGCCGCTGGCTTCGAGGACGATATGGTCGAGATCGGCTGTGGTGCTGAGGAGTTCGGCGATCGCGTCGACGAGGTCGTCGCGAATTTCGCAGCATATGCATCCGTTGGTCAGGGTGATGGTGGCATCTCGGACACTCTCGACCAGTGCAGCGTCGATGTTGATGGCGCCGAAGTCGTTGACCAGCACGGCGATTCGCAAACCTTGCGTCGAGGTCAGGATCCGGTTGAGCAGCGTGGTCTTGCCCGCCCCGAGAAATCCAGTGAGGACGGTCACCGGTATCGGGTCGCGTCCGGGGACCGCGGGGGCGGCGGCGGGGGCCGGTGCGAGCAGCGGCGGGTCATGGTCCACGCGTGCTAGGGCTTTCGCCACGCAGGGTCGAGCTCGATGCCCCGTTCGGCCAGCATCTCGCGCGGGGAGATCGAGACGCCGGGCCAGGTCTGGGTGGGCCGGCGGTAGGCGTCGGGCGGATAGTACTTCTGCGGATCGATCTCGAGATCCCGGACGAACTGCTCCTGTTGCTCCTCCCGCGGGTTGCGTGGGGTGGGGAGCTCGATCGACTCAGGCATCGGGTCGCCCGATCGCACGAACCACCGCGGATCCATCGACGCGGGGGCGGCGCCGTCGGCGATGACCGCGGGCCGGGACCAGATCGCTTCGGAGGTGATGTTGATGACGTTGAGGTCGAGGCCGAACATGAACAGTCCGTCCCAGTGTGCGCGGATCTCGGCGACGGACTCGGCCATCAACTGGTCGTCGCTCCATTCGAAGTGACAGACCGCCGCCATCCGTGGCTGGGCCTGGGCGAACATGTAGCCGGCCGCGTAATAGGGGGTGTGATAGACGTCGATCGCATACTCCCAAAGCTTGGCCGGTGCGCCGACCTTGAGCCCGGTGAGCCAGGGGGTGTCGATGGTGCCCTCGGTGACGAAGAGATCGACTCCGGCGCCGTACTGCACCGACAACTCGTCGGGCCGGCCGTCACCGGTCCAGACAAATGACAGCCCGGCGTCATCCCAGTCGAGCCGGTAGGCCGACGCGCCGTCCTTGACGTGCGAGCGCGGCCAGTGCCGCACGGTGACACCGTCCTGCTGGTAGCAGATGCCGTTGCGTTCGGTCCAGTCGAACTCGTGGACCTCGATCTCCAAACCGTCCCCGATCGGGATGGCGTCGAAGTTCTCCTCGTGCCAGCGGTTCATCTTGCGCATGTGCTCGACCATGGCGGCGGTGCCCAACTCCGGGGTGCGCCCGGAGGGGCCGTACACCCGCAGCGGTTCGAACCCGCCGGAGAACGCCCGGAACGGATACATGTATGGCAGGTCGGCGAAGTGGTCGGAGTGCAGGTGACTGAGGAAGATGTCGTTGATCAGCGCCGCCGGCACCTGGAGCGCGATGGCATGCCCGACGCTGCCGTTGCCCATGTCGAAGAAGAACCGGCGCGGCTGATTGGTCCCGTTGCCCAACTCGACGAGGATCGAGGTGCCCTTCTGCCGGGGATTCGGCGGCCACGGCGAACTTCCCAGGAATGTCACCCGCATCTCGTCGGCGGGCAGGGTTTCGGTGCCCGGGAGAAACATGTTGCGGTTGGTGATCGCCGGCCACGGGCGGTAATACGGCGGCAAGCTGATCCCGCCGCCCGGGCGAGCCCCGTAGGGATTATTCGCGTCGGTACGCCCGACCCGGCCGGGTTCCACCACGCGGGCGACGTTACGCAAGTGCGGCGTCGATGTCAGGAGCACCGAGCACCCGGCGTGCCGTTGGGACGGATCAGACCGACCCGGTCACCGGTGATTGGCGCTCATTGCGAAGCACCATTAAGTTCCCTCAGGTGATGTCCTCAGTTGCGGGAGCAATAGCCCGCTGGATCGCCCCCGTCTTCGCCGTTGCGGCCGTCGCCGGCACCGGTCTCGTCGCCGACCCGGCACATGACGGCCCCGCCCCGGCGGTTCGCCTGGCAAGTGATGCGAACCCGCTGGTGGGGTTGCCTTTCTACGTCAACCCGAACTCGAAGGGAACGCGCGCTGCGGCCAGCGATCCCAACCCCGTGCTAGCCGCGGTCGTCAATACGCCCACGGCGTACTGGATGGACCAACTCTCCACACCGGCCGTGGACGCGAAGTACATCGCCGACGCCCAGGCTGCCGGGGCCATGCCGATCCTCGCGCTCTACGGGATCCCGCATCGGGACTGCGGGAACTTCGCCGCCGGCGGGTTCGGGTCCGCGGGTGCCTATCGTGCCTGGATCGACGGCGTCGCCT
The DNA here is from genome assembly GCA_020438915.1 of Mycobacterium sp. Taxonomy (GTDB): domain Bacteria; phylum Actinomycetota; class Actinomycetes; order Mycobacteriales; family Mycobacteriaceae; genus Mycobacterium. Next base: position 1,476 of record JAGQTR010000201.1, on the reverse strand, counting down.
CCGCCATTGGTGCCGGACCGGCGGTGGTCATCCTCGAACCCGACGCACTTGCGATGGCCGACTGCCTGTCGGGCGATCAGCGCCAGGAGCGTTTCGACCTGATCAGCTATGGCGTCGATACGCTGACCCGGAATCCGGCCACGGCGGTGTACGTCGACGCAGGGCATTCGCGCTGGGTGAGCGTCGAGGAAATGGCGGCCCGGCTCAATCAGGTCGGCGTGGACCGCGCGCGGGGTTTCAGCCTCAACACGGCGAACTTCTTCTTCACCGAAGAGGAGATCGGTTACGGCGAGGCGATTTCGGGACTGACGAATGGCTCCCACTACGTGATCGATACGTCGCGCAATGGTGCCGGCCCGGTCGAGGGCGATCCGATGTCCTGGTGTAACCCCACCGGCCGAGCCCTCGGCGTCCGGCCCACCACGGCCACCGGGTCCCCGATGGTCGATGCCTACCTGTGGGTGAAACGTCCCGGTGAATCCGACGGATCGTGTGGCCGCGGCGAACCGGCGGCCGGAACCTTCGTCACCCAGTACGCGATCGATCTGGCCTCCAACGCCGGCTGGTAACGCCCCACCTCAGGGTTCGAGGATCAGTTTGCCGGTGAGACGGCTGGTTCGGCTGAGCCGGTGGGCCTCTTCGGCGCTGGTGAGCGGGAGCTTCGCAGCGATGGACACCTGCAGCTTGCCGGCGGCCACGGCGGCCACCAGCGGTTCCAGTCGCGCTCCGGTGGGCCTGCCAAGGATGGCCTTGGATTTGAACGGGGGTACCAGCACCTGCAGGGCCGCTTTCGGCTCGTCGCCGGCGACCATGATGTGACGACCGCGCGCGGACAGCAGAGCTCGGCAGCCGGCACCGGAATAGCTGCCCACGCAGTCGATCACGATGTGAAAAGGCGCGTGCGGCTCGGCCTGTGCGAGGACATCGCCTTGGTGGTAGTCCAGGACCAGGTCGGCGCCCAGCTTTGTGACCAGTTCAGCGTTCTTCGACGAGCAGACGCCGGCCACGAAGGCGCCCTCCAGTTTGGCGATCTGGACTGCCAGCTGGCCCACGCCGCCGGAGGCCCCCAGCACCAGCACCCGCCGCTGGGCCGGTGGCACCTCGCGAATCCGGCCCAGGTCCACCACCGCCATCTGAGCGGTGACGCCGCTCACCGGCAGGGCGGCCGCCACCGCGATGTCCACCGTGTCCGGGATGCGGCAAAGCTGGTCCTCGCGCACCACGACGGTGTCGGCGTAGGAACCGCGCTGACCGCGGGAGAAATCGGTACCGCCCACCACCCGGTCACCCGGGGCGGCGCGGGTGACACCCGGCCCGACCGACTCCACCGCCCCGGCGAAGTCCACGCCCACCACCACCGGTGGTCTTGGACCAATCAGGCGCGCCGCTAGGCGCAGCGGTCCAGAAGTGCGCATCTTCCAGTCGACCGGGTTGACCCCGATCGCCTGAACCTGCACCCGGACCTCGCCCTTTTGG
>JAGQTR010000200.1 GCA_020438915.1 Mycobacterium sp. | reverse complement strand
ACGGACTCAGGGTGTTCGCGCCGTCGGCCACGACGAGCACTCCGACCGGATCCTCGGTGTGCTCGAGCTCGGTGCGCAGCTGCCGGCCGAAGCCCAGCGCGGCCCCGAGCTCGTGGTCATCGCAGTAGGCGCGCACCTGCGCACTGGCGCCCGCTGGTGCGAGCCCGCGCAGCCACGCCGCGATCAAGACACACAGCGGCAACTGCACAGGAGGAAGGGCAGCGGCAACCGCACCGTCGGACAGCCCGACCCGGACGTCGGCGCCATAGCCGGCGAAGGTCCCGATCGCGTCGGGGCCGGCGACGCGGTCGGTCGCCGCCACCCCGATCCCGATCCACCGCGGCGGCAGCGCCGTCACTGCCGAAATTGCGGCGGCACGCAGCTGCTCGGTCTCGGTGACTGCCATCGCAGCGAGTTCGGGAACCATCACAGGCGCCGACGGCACGATGGCGATAGCGCTCAACACGCCACCAAACTAGTCTCGCCCGCTCATCGTGACCCGGCGGACCGCAGCAGCTCAGACAGCTGCGCGGCTGACGGCCTCGCCGCGCGCCAAGGCCGCGGTCGCCGCGACCAACACCGCCACCGCGACGATGAGGGTCAACCACCCCACCTCGCCCGGCCGCAGTGTCTCACCGAGAACGACGACGCCGAGTGCGCCCGCGACCATCGGCTCGGCGACGGTCATCGTGGGTAGCGATGCCGTCAACGCACCGGCGCCGAAGGACGCCTGCTGCATCATGGTGCCGGCAACCGCGACCGCCGCCCAGGCATAGAGTTCCGGGGTTCCTAGCAGCTCCATAACACCGTCCAGGCTGGTCACATCGAGGCGACCGACCACCGTCTTGGTCAGTACTGCGAACACCCCCCATAGTGCGCCGGACACCACCGCGAGCAGCACCGCGCTGATCGGTCCGGTCCACATCTTGGCTCCCACCAGGCAGAACGCCAATACGGGTCCGAGGATCGCGGCCACCTCGATCCAGGTCTGCGGCGACGCCCGCGACTGACCGGCGGTCGGGTTGCCGACGGTCACGATGACGATCACCGCGCCGGCCAGCAAAGCGGCCCACATCCATTCCCATCGGGTGACCCGTCGATGAGCTTCGCGGGCACTGATCGGCAGCGCGAACAGCAGCGAGGTGACCAGCACGGCCTGCACCAGTAGCACCGAGCCCAGCCCCAGCGCCGCGGCCTGCAGCGCGAACCCGGCGCCGGCCACGCCGCTGCCCAGCCACCATCGACGGTCACGCAGCAGGTTCACAAATAGCGTGAGGTGGCCGACGCTCTCCTCGGTCGCCTCGTGGGCGGAGCGCTGATGGATGACGTCGCCGACCGCGATGAAGAAGGCGGCAGCGAGTGCGAGCAGCGCGGCGATATCCGCTTTCGCCATCAACGACCTCCCCGGTTTTTCGCACCGAGCCTAGATACCCGGCTCCGAAGCGCCCGGCGACCTGTTTCAATGGCAGATGCAGCGCCGATAGCTTCCGATAGTTTCAGCGTTGAGTCAGCTACCAGGCGCCGCGTTGCGCGGCAGGTGCGCGGATATCCGCGCGGAGGGCATGAGGTACCCGTATGACGATCACCGAACCGGGCGGTCCGCAGGACTCCCGGCAGCACCCTGCTGAGCCGAAGCCGAGCGCGGCGAAACCCGAGCCCGGCTCGATGCGGCCCGGGCCGGGCTCGATGCGACCGAAGCCGGGGGCCCGTCCCGACAACGGAGCCCCTGCCAAAGCAGCACCCCTCGGCGCGGTACCGACCAGCGATCCGCACCGCTTCGGACGCGTCGATCCGGACGGCACCGTGTGGCTGATTACGGCCTCGGGTGAACGCAACATCGGATCCTGGCAGGCCGGCGACACCGAGGCCGCCTATGAGCATTTCGGTCGACGCTTCGATGACCTGCATACCGAGGTGATGCTCCTCGAGCAGCGGCTGGCGTCGGGATCCGGCGACGCCCGCAAGATCCGCGCCGCCGCATCCGCACTCGCCGAGAACCTGCCGACCGCACACGTGCTGGGCGACCTCGACTCGCTGGCGGCTCGTCTGGAGGCGATCGTCGAGAACGCGGACAGCGCCTCCGCGGCGGAGAAGGCCAAGCGGGATCAGGTCCGCGCCGAGCGGACCGCGCGCAAGGAGGCCCTCGCCGCCGAGGCCGAGGAGTTGGCGGCCAACTCCGTGCAGTGGAAGTCCGCCGGGGACCGGTTGCGGACGATTCTCGAAGAGTGGAAGACGATCACCGGTCTGGACCGTAAGGCCGACGATGCGTTGTGGAAGCGCTACTCGGCGGCACGCGAGACCTTCAACCGGCGCCGTGGCTCACACTTCGCCGAATTGGACCGCGAGCGTGTCGGCGCCCGGCAGACCAAGGAATCGTTGTGTGCGCGCGCCGAGGAACTGTGCGACTCCACCGACTGGGGTGCCACCGCGGCAACGTTCCGTGATCTGCTGACCGAGTGGAAAGCCGCCGGGCGGGCCGCCCGGGATGTCGACGACATGCTGTGGCATCGGTTCAAGTCCGCGCAGGACAAGTTTTTCTCCGCCCGTAACGCGGCCGCGGCTGAACGCGACGCGGAGTTCCGCGCCAACGCCGAGGCCAAGGTGGCCCTTCTCGCCGAAGCCGAGAAGATCGACCCCTCCAACCCCGATGCTGCACGCGCGGCACTGCGCGCCATCGGCGACAAGTGGGACGCGATCGGAAAGGTACCTCGTGAACGCGGGGCGGACCTGGAGCGACGGATGCGCGCGATCGAGAAGAAGATCCGCGACACTCCCACCGGCGGCGTCGATCCCGAGGCGCAGGCCCGCGCGGACCAGTTCCGGGCCCGCGCCGAGCAGTTCGAACGTCAGGCGGAGAAAGCCCAGGCTGCCGGCCGGACCAAGGACGCCGAACAGGCCCGGTCCAGCGCCGAACAGTGGCGTCAGTGGGCCGATGCTGCCGCGGCTGCGCTGAGTAAGAGGCGCTAACCGCCTCAAGACTTCTCGGTGCCGGTCTCCTCGTCGCCACCGAAGCTGTCCAACACGCTCTTGTGCGCGCCCTCGGCAGCCGTGCGTCGTCGATGCTCTTCGGCCGCCAACTGCAGTGCAGTGCGGGTCAGCACCACCCTGGCCCAGTTGTACGCCAGGACGATCACTGCCAGCCAGGCCAGAACCAACCCGACTCCGGGACCCGGGTACGGCTCGAGGGCCGTCTGGCGCGACCACACCGCCAGCAGTCCCAAAAACGATGCCACCGCCGAACCTGCCAACGCGATCCATGCCAACGCCCAACGACGGGTCAACAACGCCAGCATCGAGAAACCGATGCTGAAGACGAGCACGATCCACGTGAAGACCCGAGACGGCAACGCGGTCCCGTTATCGACCGCAGCCTGGGAGCCGATCAGCACGTCCAGGCCTCTGGCACCGCCGGTGTGTGGCAGCACGAACGTCACCAGCAGGACGAAGACCAGGATTGCGATGACCAACGCCCGCGGGCCGGGGTCTATCTCACGGGCTACCCGCCGCTCGGCGGCTTCGAGGTCACCCTTGAAGTCCTCGAACTCGTGCCCACCACCGGATTCTGAAGTCATCTCGTACACCCACTCAATCCTGATCGTGCCGGTGTCGCGGCGCTGGGAACGCCGACCGCGGGCATCCCCAATCCGACACCGGTGCGCGGCTTCTCCCCCGCGGCGTGGGCGTCCCCGGCCCGGGTTCGACGGTGTTCGATCAGCGCGGCGTCGGCGATCAAATGGTGCGGTGCCGCGCCGGTCACGGTGGTGCGGACGATGTCGCCGGGCCGGATCTGAGCGGTGTCGCCCGGAGCGAAGTGCACCAATCTGCCGTCACGCGCCCGTCCCGACATGCGGGCGGTGCTGGCGTCTTTGCGACCCTCGCCGGTAGCGACCAGCAATTCGACGGTACGTCCGATCTGAGCGACGTTCTCCTCGAGCGAGATTCGCTCTTGGAGTTCGATCAATCGCTGATAGCGTTCGGAAACAACGGCTTTGGGGACCTGACCATCCAGGTCCGCGGCCGGGGTGCCGGGCCGCTTCGAGTACTGGAACGTGAACGCGCTGCAGAATCGGGCCGCGGCCACGACATCCAGTGTGGCCTGGAAGTCCTCTTCGGTTTCTCCGGGGAATCCGACGATCAGGTCAGTGGTGATGGCAGCATGTGGGATGGCCGCGCGTACCCGGTCGATGATGCCCAGGTAACGGTCGGCGCGGTAGGACCGGCGCATCTTGCGCAGGATGCGATCCGACCCCGACTGCAGCGGCATGTGCAATGTCGGGCAGACATTGGGCGTCTCAGCCATCGCCTCGATGACGTCGTCGGTGAACTCGGCAGGGTGCGGCGAGGTGAAGCGCACCCGCTCCAGGCCCTCGATACGTCCGCACGCCCGCAGCAACTTGGCGAACGCGCCCCGGTCACGGGGCTGTTCCGACCAGGTCGTCGGGTCCTCGCGCAAGCGCTCGTCCGTAGCGAACGACACACCGTAGGCGTTGACGTTCTGACCCAGC
>JAGQTR010000199.1 GCA_020438915.1 Mycobacterium sp. | reverse complement strand
ACGCGACGTCGGGGGCGCCGATCTGCAGCGGCAGCACCAGGTTGGCGAAACCGAACACGATCGGGGTGGCATAGAACAGCAACATCGCCGTGCCGTGCATCGTGAACAGCTGGTTGAACTGCTCGTTGGATAGGAACTGCAGGCCGGGTAAGGCCAGCTCCGTCCGGATGAACAGTGCCATCAAGCCGCCGACGAGGAAGAACCCAAAGCAGGCGACGCAGTACATGATGCCGATCAACTTGTGATCGGTGGTGGTGATGATGTTGTAGATCAGGTTGCCCTTGGGACCGAGCCGCGCCGGGAAAGGACGCCGGGCCTCGATTTCTCCGATTGGGGGCGCTTCGGCTACCAACTGTCCTCCAACGTTTCGCAAACCACCGGGCACGTACCGGGGCTCTCCCGACCACAGTCCGAACTGCCGGCTCGCCGACGGTTCGGTATGAATCCTAACTGCCGAACCCGCCCGAAGTCGGGGTGGTCCTACAAACTGTCGTAATTAAATCCACATCGACACCGAATCCGCCCGGTGACTGCGGCTGACCAGTCCCGAACACCGCGGGTGTTACCGTCGGCGACGTGCTGTTGGGGCAATGGCAGACCGGCCGCCGGGTACGCCGGTCATCGTGGCTGGCCGCACTCGCCGCCGTCGGCGTTTCGCTGCTCGGTGGCTGCGGTTCCTCAAGCGACGCACCAGGGTCGGCCCCCGGCGCAAGCTCGATCATCACCAGCACCACGCGGATCGCCGGTGCGGGGGTGCTGGGCAACGACCGCAGACCCGACGAATCCTGTGCACCCGAACCGGCCCCGCTCGACGAGGGCCCGCCCGAACGCGAGGTGGGCAACGCGACCGGACATGCGGTGACTCCGCCCCTTCCGGAGACAACGCTGGTGCGCGCCGACCCGCAGCGCATCGTCGTGCTCGCCGGTGACCAGCTCGACGCGCTGTGCGCGCTGGGCCTGCAGTCACGCATCGTGGCCGCGGCATTGCCCGACGGTTCCGACGATCAGCCGTCCTACCTGGGCACCGTGATCCATGAGCTTCCCGGTGTCGGGAGTCGCAGTGACCCCGACCTCACCGCCATCGCGACCGCGACCCCGGATCTGATCCTGGGGTCGGTGGCGCTGACCCCCACAGACTTCCCGGCGCTATCCGAGATCGCCCCCACGGTGTTCAGCGGAAGGCCGGGGGCGGCGTGGCGGGAAAGCCTGCGAACCGTGGGAGCGGCCACCGGCCGGCTCGAGGCGGCCAACGAACTGATCGACGCCTTCGATCAAGCCGCCGAGAAAACCGGCACCGACAACGACGCAACCCATTTTCAGGCCTCGGTGGTGCAGTTCACCGACACCACGATGCGAGTCTTCGGCGCCGACAACTTCCCGGCAGGCGTGCTCGCCGATGTCGGCCTAGATCGTCCTGCGGCACAACGGTTCACCGACAAGCCCTATGTCGAGGTGGGGATCTCCGACGCCGATCTGGGCAATTCACCGGACTTCTCCATCGCCGACGGCGATATCGTCTACCTCTCCTTCGCGACCGCAGAAGCCAGGGAACGCGCCCCCGAGGTGATGCACAGCGACGCCTGGAAGCGGTTGTCTGCCTTCCGCGACAACCGGGTGTTCGCGGTGAACAACGAGGTCTGGCAGACCGGCGAAGGTATCGTCGCCGCCCGGGGCATCCTCGCCGACCTGCGGTGGGTCAACGCCCCGATCAACTGAGCGCCATCCGGCGCAGACATGAGGACTTGATGAGCACCGTCACCGCGTACGCAGCCACCTCAGCGACCGACCCGCTGACCAAGACCACCATCGCCCGCCGCGACGTCGGCGCCCATGACGTGGCCCTCGACATCCACTTCGCGGGGGTCTGCCACTCCGACATCCACACCGTGCGCGCCGAATGGGGCCGCGTGAAGTACCCAGTGGTTCCGGGGCACGAAATCGCCGGTGTGGTGACCCAGGTCGGCTCCGCGGTGACGAAGTTCAAGGTCGGGGACCGTGTCGGGGTGGGCTGCTTCGTCGACTCGTGCCGGGAATGCGCACAGTGTCGCGCCGGGCAGGAACAGTACTGCGACAACCCCGGCATGGTCGGCACCTACAACAGCGTCGGGCGCGACGGCCGGCGCACCCAGGGCGGTTACAGCGGGGCGATCGTCGTCGACGAGAACTACCTGCTCAGCGTTCCCGACACGATTCCGCTGGACATGGCCGCACCGTTGCTGTGCGCGGGCATAACCACGTACTCGCCGCTGCGGCACTGGAACGCCGGACCCGGGAAGCGGGTCGCGGTCATCGGGCTGGGGGGACTCGGACACCTCGCGGTCAAGCTCGCCGTCGCGATGGGAGCCGAGGTCACGGTGCTCAGCCAGTCGCTGAAGAAGATGGAGGACGGACTGCGTCTGGGCGCCATCGCCTACCGCGCGACCAGCGATCCGGCCACTTTCGCCGAACTCAAGGGACGCTTCGATCTGATCCTCAACACCGTCTCGGCCAACCTCGACCTTGCCGACTATCTCGGGCTACTCAAGGTCAACGGCACCCTTGTCGAACTCGGCATGCCCGAAAATCCGATGGAGGTTCCCGCGGGTGCGTTGATCTTCGGACGACGCAGCATCGCCGGATCGCTGATCGGCGGCATCGCCGAAACCCAGGAAATGTTGGACTTCTGCGCGCAGCACGACGTGACACCCGAAATCGAAGTGATCGAACCGGACTACATCAACGAAGCCTACGAACGTGTCCTCGCCAGCGATGTGCGGTACCGGTTCGTCATCGATACCGGTTCCCTGCGGTAATCAGCCGGCTTCGATGGCCGCCACGACGGCGGCGGCCTCGGGTCCGCACACCTGCTGCAGATCAACTGGGCCGGCCACGATCAGGTCCTCGACCCGGCGCTGCAGACCCCCTGAGGTGATATGGGCCTGCAGGTTGGCTCCGGGGCACGTGGTGGAAGCGACGTCCCGATGGCCGGCCAGCGTGTCGGTCGCGATACCGAAGGTCTGTGCGGCCCACGCGAAAGCGACCGCGGCGCCGTGCAGCTGGGCCTCAGTCACGGCTTCTTGGTTGAAGTCTCCCTCGCAGACAACGAGGAAATGCCCGGTCGGGTCGTAGCTCGTCGCGGTGTCGCCCGCGATCTCGGGGGTGCGCAGCTCGAAGATGTTGCCGTTGCGGTCCACACCCAGGTGATAGGCGATATCGACCCACCCCTGCTGGTCCTGGTGGTAGCGCTGATGCTGGCGAAGGCGCGTGGTGATGTTGCGATTGTCGCCCAGAACCACCTCGGTGTGATGCAGCGTCATGCGGGAGATGATGTGTGGCCTGCCCCCGGGCCGGGCCGGTCGCGCGCCCCAACCCTCACGGCACACCAGGCCGGTGGCAGCGGTAACCGGCAGGGGCGCGACTTCGGGCACCTGCTGTGGTGGCGGGCTGCCGGTTGCCACCGGGCTGGGAGTAGCAGGTGACCCGGTGCTGGACGTGGGCGCCGGGACGGATCGCGCGGCGCATCCGGCAGCGGTGACCGCCACGCCGGCCACGCCCGCGAGCCGGAGCAGCCGGCGACGGGTGAAGGCCTCGCCGGATAGGTCCGTCGGAGATGCACCCATGAACGTGACGATACGGAGATTCGGGCGCGAACAGCGCAACCGCGGAGAAAACACGTTTGCGCTCGCCAGCGTGGCAATGCCG
>JAGQTR010000198.1:644-2170 GCA_020438915.1 Mycobacterium sp. | reverse complement strand
AGCGCAACGTCTACATCCCGTGGTCACTGACGGTGACCCCGATCTCGCAGTCCGAGGTCGGCTCCGTGCAGGCGTCGAGCCTGTTTCTGGTGAGCCGACTGAATTGCTCGATCACCACGAGCGACGGCACAGTACTGTCGTCGAACACCAACAATGCCGCACAGACCAGTTGCTAGGCAGATCACAGGCGCTGATGACATACCTCACTGATAACGCAGACCGCTCGGGACAAACCTCGGAGTTCGATCTCTCTGAGCTGGACCGGACCGATCGCATCCTGCTCGGCAGCTGCGCAGGCGTCTGGCTGGCGGCTCTGGGTGCGGGGGTCGCCGCGACGGTGGCGCTGGTCGACCTGGCCCGTGGCCACACCGTGTCCAGCGGTGAGTCAGGCACCCCCTGGATTCTCTATACCGTGATAGCGGTCTCCGCCGCGGTGATCGTGGCGGCGGTGCCGCTGCTGCTGCGGGCACGCCGTGCCGCACTGGAGGAGCCCACCCCCGAGTCGCGACCGCCGGCGGCGGCGCCGCAACCGGAAGCACCGGCCGTCCGCGGCGCCGACGCACCGACAGAGAAGTTGCGGGTGGCGCCCCCCGCGCCCGAGCCCGGTAGCCCGGCGCCGACCGAACTGACCAGCGGCTCAGCCTCGGCCGCCCCCAGCGTGCTGGCAATCGACCGGCTGTGGCTGCGGTGCGCCGCGGGAATCACCTTGGCCATGGGTGTCGGTACCTTACTGACCGCGGTGGCGACCTATCTGGTCGCTGTAGGCAGCGATACGTTCGCCTGGGTGCTTTACGGCATCACCGGCGCGGTGACGTTGGGGATGGTCGGTATCCCGGTGTACTTCCTTCGCGAACTCCGCAGCCTCATCGACTGACAGGTCGTCATCGACTGACACGTCCGGTCATGTCCTCGTCCGAAGTCGCCGCGAAGACAACCGCCGTCGAACAACCGTCGTCGAACAACCGTGGGGCAGTAGTGGCGCCGGCGAGTTCCTACTGCTGGCCGTTGGACGAACCGTTGGAAGAGCCATTGGCCGCACTGGTGGAATCCTGATGCTCTTTCAGCGCAGTGAGAGCTCGATGCTCCGCGGCGTGTGCCGCGGCGGTGAGCGCCTCGTTCTCCGCGGGCGGATCTGCGTAAAGGAAGCTGCCGGAGCCGGGCGCGCCGCTGGATCCCAGCTTGTTCATCCGTTTGGGTAGTGCCGCCCCCTGGTACTCCAGCGGAATCGCGTGACCGTGCTCGTCCACCGGTCCCAGCGGTTGGTGCAGCTCGACGTAGGCACCGTGCGGAAGCCGCTTGATGATGCCGGTCTCGATGCCGTGTTCGAGGACCGCGCGGTCGCTGCGCTGTAGAGCGACGGCCCACCGGTAGGTGACGAAGTAGACGATCGCAGGCAGCAGCACCATGCCGATACGGCCGATCCAGGTCGTCGCGTTCAGCGATATGTGGAACTTCAACGCGATGATGTCGTTCATGCAGGCGAACGTCAGCAAGATGTAGAACGAGATCGCCGCCGCGCCCACCGC
>JAGQTR010000198.1:0-508 GCA_020438915.1 Mycobacterium sp. | reverse complement strand
ATGGTGTGGCCGAAGGGGTAGAACTCCCAGGCCGGCCACAACCGGATCAAGCCGTCAGTCCACATCATGTAGAAGTCGGGCTGGCTGCCCGCCGAGATCTGGGAGGGTTTGTACGGCCCCAGGTTCCAGATCGGGTTGATCTGCAGCAGCCCACCCATCAGGCCCAGGATGCCGACCGTGACGGCGAAGAATGCGCCGGACTTCACGGCGAATACCGGCATCACCCGCACACCCACGACGTTGGTTTCGGTGCGCCCGGGGCCGGGGAACTGGGTGTGCTTCTGAAACCACACCAGCGCCAGATGGACACCGATGAGTGCCAGGATGATGCCCGGGATCAACAAGATATGCAGTGCGTACAGTCTCGGGATGATGATCTCGCCGGGGAAGTCGCCGCCGAACAGGGCCCAGTGCATCCAGGTGCCGATAAGCGGGATACCCAGGGTGATGCCCGAGAAGGCGGCGCGAAGGCCGGTCCCGGAGAGCAGGTCGTCGGGCAGCGAGTAGC
>JAGQTR010000197.1 GCA_020438915.1 Mycobacterium sp. | reverse complement strand
GCGGCAAGAAGGCGAAGATCAAGGAAAAGCGCTGATCTGGCAGGCCGGGCCGGAAACTCACCTTCGGATCTGGCTACGCTGATCTCGTGAGTGGTCCCTCAGAAGGCCCAGATTCCGACGACCCGTCGGCCGAGCGCACGCTCGAGGCCCCCGCCCCTGATGTCTCGGCCGGTGCATCCGCCGATGAGGACACGGGGGACGGGCAGGAGCCTGGCAAGAAGAAGCGTGGCGCGGTGCGCGAGGCCGCGATCCTGATCACCATCGCGCTGGTCCTCTACTACGTGATGTTGACGTTCATCGCCCGGCCGTACCTGATTCCCTCTGAATCGATGGAACCGACGCTGCACGGATGCAACGGCTGTGTCGGCGACCGCATCATGGTCGACAAATTGACCTACCGGTTCTCGTCGCCGGAGCCCGGGGATGTAGTCGTGTTCAAGGGCCCGCCGAACTGGAGCGTCGGCTACAAATCGATCCGGTCGGACAACCCGGCCATCCGGTGGGTTCAGGACGCGCTGTCGTTCGTCGGGTTCGTCCCCCCAGACGAGAACGACCTGGTGAAACGGATCATCGCGGTCGGTGGCCAAACGATTCAATGCCGCGCCGACACCGGGCTTACGGTAAACGGCAAGCCCGTCGATGAGCCGTACCTGAGCCCAGACACCATGAAGGCCGATCCGGCCGTGTACCCGTGCCTGGGCAACGAGTTCGGACCGGTCACCGTCCCCGAAGGGCGGGTCTGGGTGATGGGCGACAACCGGACCCACTCGGCGGATTCCCGCGTCCATTGCAGCAACCGTCCCGAAGACGCTCAAAAGGGCTTGATGTGCACCGGTGATCCGGTCGCAGGGACGATTCCGGTGGAGAATGTCATTGGAAAGGCCCGGTTCATCGCATGGCCGCCTTCGCGGTGGGGTGGCGTGAGCTCGGTGGATCCGCAGAGTTAACAGGAGGCGCTGACACTTGCCCGCTGCGTGGCCGCCGAGGGTGGTGATCCGCAAGTCGTCGGGCCTGCGCACCCTCGAGTCCGCTTTGTACCGCGCCGGTCTGGGTCCGGTGGCCGGTGTCGACGAGGTGGGCCGGGGCGCGTGCGCGGGTCCGTTGGTGGTTGCGGCGTGTGTGCTCGGCCCCAACCGATTGGATAGTCTGGCGGCGCTCGACGACTCGAAGAAACTCAACGAAACCGAACGGGAGCGGCTGTTCCCGCTGATCCGCCGGTATGCGCTGGCCTACCACGTGGTGTTCATCCCATCGATCGAGGTGGATCGCCGCGGGGTGCACGTGGCCAACATCGAGGGGATGCGGCGGGCTGTGGCCGGGCTGCCCTCGCGGCCCGGATACGTGTTGTCCGACGGGTTCCGGGTGCCCGGGCTGCCGATGCCGTCGCTGCCCGTCGTCGGCGGTGATGCCGCGGCCGCGTGTATCGCGGCGGCCAGCGTGCTGGCCAAGGTCAGCCGAGACCGGCTGATGATCGCGATGGAGGATGAACACCCCGGTTACGGCTTCGCCGACCACAAGGGCTACAGCACGCGTGCCCACACCGCGGCGCTGGCCCGGCTCGGACCGTCGCGCCAACACCGGTATTCATTCATCAACGTGCGACGCCTGGTGGAATCCGAACCCGGGCAGCATGCAGAACTCACGTACGCAAAGATTGGCCCATCGAGCCCGATGGACTCCGACCTACATGAAGGACAGTTGAGCCGATGAGTGCCGAAGATCTCGAGAAATACGAGACCGAGATGGAGCTCTCGCTCTACCGCGAGTACAAGGACATCGTCGGGCAGTTCAGCTACGTCGTGGAGACCGAGCGGCGGTTCTACCTGGCCAACAGCGTGGAGATGGTGCCGCGCAATGCCGACGGCGAGGTGTACTTCGAGCTGCGGTTGGCCGACGCCTGGGTGTGGGACATGTA
>JAGQTR010000196.1 GCA_020438915.1 Mycobacterium sp. | reverse complement strand
CCCGGTGATGGACCCGTTCCATGTCATCGCCCTGGCCGGGGCCAAGCTCGACCTGTGCCGCCAGCGCATCCAACAGCAGACCCGCGGGCACCGCGGCCGTACCGGGGACCCGCTCTACGGGGTGCGGCGCATCCTACGCACCCGGCTCCCTCTGCTCAGTGCTCGCCGAAAGACCCGGCTGGAAGCCGTTTTCGCCGACGAGAACCACCTCGCCGTCGAACTCTGCTGGAGTTTCTACCAACGCATGATCGCCGCCTACGCCCACCCCGACCGCCGCCGCGGCAAAGCCGCGATGACCGCGATCATCGACGCCCTGCGCAGCGGCGTACCCACGGTCCTGGAGGAACTGGCCCAGCTCGGCCGAACCCTGTGGCGTCGCCGCGCCGACATATTGGCCTACTTCGACCACCACGCCTCCAACGGGCCCACCGAGGCCATCTGTGAGTGTCTAACTGGCCGGTCCGGGACTGGCTGGTCAGATGGTTCCGGTCGCGCCGACCAGCGTGTGACTCTCGAAGCAATTGGCCCGCTACGGCGGTGCTCTTCCGTTGAATTGTCCACACTGGGAAGCGCGGCCGGCGCCGTCCGGCCCACCTCGGTGACCTGATCAGGAGACTGTCCGACCCATCGCGCATCGGGTCGTGACTCATCACAGATATGCCCCGACGTGACCTTTACCCGGGCCCGTGCCGGCCGCTTGGCGACCGACACATCGCACCCCGACACGAGGAAGGAACGTCGATCACCATGGCGATCGTCGCGCATACCCGTCCGTTCGTCATCGGCGTGGACGCCCACGCCAGGACCCACGCACTGGCCATCCTGGCCTGCCCCACCGCAGAGATCCTCGATCAAGGACAGTTCCCAGCCACGGCCGCCGGCCTCGCCCGAGCCGTCGGATGGGTCGCTCGTCGCACCGGCGCACACCTCGATGCGCTGTGGGTCGTCGAAGGCGTCGGAACCTACGGGGCCCGCTTGGCGCGTGCGGCAGCCGATGCCGGGTTCGACGTCGTCGAGGCACCACGGATGAACGCCCGAGCCGACCGGGGCGTCGGCAAGTCCGACCTGCTCGACGCGCGACGTATCGCTCAGGCGGCCCTGCCACTCGATGACGCCCAGCTGCGTCGTCCGCGCAGCGACGAGGGCGCTCGGGCTGCCCTGCGGATCCTGATCGCTGCACGCGACCACATCACCAACGAGCGGACCGCCGCGAACAACGCCCTCATCGCACTGCTGCGGGTAGTCAATCTCGGCGTCGATGCCCGCGGCACCCTTTCCGCCAACCAGATCACCGCGATCGCCGCATGGCGCAGCCGCACCGAGGAACTCTCCATCGGTGTCGCGCGCGCCGAAGCGATCCGTTTGGCCAAGCGTGTCCGCGCAGCCGACAAGGAACTGGGCGACCTAACCCGGCAGATGAAAGCCCTCCTCGATGCCACCCCCGCCGCGGACCTGCTGGACAAGCCCGGCATCGGACCCGTTACCGCCGCAATCGCCTACGCCGCATGGTCGCACCCCGGGCGAGTTCGCTCCGAGGCCGCGTTCGCGAGCCTGGCAGGCGTCAACCCGATCCCCGCCTCGTCCGGCAACACCGTGCGTCACCGCATCAACCGCGGCGGAGACCGCCGGCTCAACCGTGCCCTCCACATGGCCGTCGTCACACGCATGCGCATGGACCCCGAGACCCGCGCCTACGTCGCCAAGCGCACAGCGCAAGGGCGCACCCCGCGAGAAATCCGGCGCTCGCTCAAGCGCTACCTCGCACGCCAGATCTACCGAGAACTCAACGCCGCGAACACCCCGACGGCAGCCGCTTGACAAACATAGGAGATTCAACGGCCGCCTGGAAGCCCTGCGCCGCAACGCCCTGGGGTTCCGCAACCTGGCCCACTACCGCTGGCGCTCGCTACTGCACAGTGGCGCCCTGCACTCACTGGTCAATGCACTCTGAATTACGAAGAGCC
>JAGQTR010000012.1 GCA_020438915.1 Mycobacterium sp. | reverse complement strand
CTGGTAGCCCTCGGTGAACCAGGTGCCCAGGCCGCCGATACCGATCACCGAACCGACCGACACCATCGAAATATTGGTGACCGCGACCACGCGTAGGCTGGCCACCAGGACCGGAACAGCCAGTGGCAGATCGACTTTGAGCATCCGGGTCAGCGGTCGGTAGCCGACTGCGGTGGCCGCATCGCGCACCGGGTCGGGTACCGCGTCCAGCGCTTCGGGCACGGCACGCACCAAAAGCGCTGTGGTGTAGAGCGTCAACGCGACGATCACATTGGCCTCGTCGAGGATGCGGGTGGGAATGATCAGCGGCAGCACCACGAACAGCGCCAGCGACGGAATCGTGAAGATGATGCTGGCGGTGACGGTGGTCAGCCTGCGCAGCGCAGTCGTGCGCTGCACCAGTGCGCCCAGCGGCACCGCGATGAGCAACCCCAGCACGACTGGGATGAGAGAGAGCCGCAAATGGATCAGGGTCAGCGCCCACGCGGTGTCGAGATTGTTCAGCAGATAGGTCACTGTGCGGACCGCTGTGTCTTCAGCGCATCGAGCACGTCATCGGCGAGCACACCGCCGATCGGCTTACCGTCGGTGTCCACCGCCACCCCGAGCCCCGACGGGGAGGACAGCGCAGCGTCGAGCGCCTGGCGCAGTGAGCCGTCCGGACGGAACAGCGATCCCCCGGCAGTTGTGCTGTCGTACAGCATCTTTCCCGCTCGGTACAACTTCACGCCCGCCGCGTCGATCCACCCGTACGGGGTGCCGTCGGGTTTGGTCACCAGCGCCCAGTTGCCGTCGCGCAGTTCAAGGCCGTCGATACCGGCCTCATCAACCGCGTGGAGTTCGTGCATCCGAAGTCCGGGGGCGTGCCGGAACTGCAGCCCGCGGTAACCTCGGTCGGCTCCGATGAATCCGGCGACGAAGTCGTTGGCGGGGTTGGACAGTAGCCGCTTGGGCTCGTCGTATTGCTGCAGCACTCCGCCGCGGCCGAAGACAGCCACTTTCTCGCCGATCTTGATGGCCTCGTCGATGTCGTGGGTGACGAACACGATGGTCTTGTGCAGTTCGCTTTGCAGGCGCAGGATCTCGGCCTGCAATTCTTCGCGCACCACCGGGTCGACCGCACTGAACGGCTCGTCCATGAGCAGGATCGGTGGATCCGCGGCCAAAGCCCGGGCCACCCCGACACGCTGCTGCTGACCACCGGAAAGTTGGGCGGGGTAGCGGTCGGCCAGCTTCGGGTCCAACCCGACCCGCTCCAGGACGCCCAACGCCGACTTGCGGGCGGTCCGGCGCGATTCCCCCTTGAGCACAGGCACTGTCGCGACGTTGTCGACGACGCGCTGGTGCGGCATCAGTCCGGCACTCTGGATCACATAGCCGATACCCAGGCGCAGTTTCACCGGGTCGACCTTGGTGACATCCTCGCCGTTGACGGTCAGCGTTCCCGAGGTCGGCTCGATCATCCGGTTGATCATCCGCATCGACGTGGTCTTGCCGCAGCCCGAGGGGCCGACGAATACCACCAGCGTGCCTTTGGGAACTGCGAGGTCGAGGTTGTCGACGGCGATCGTGCCGTCGGGGTACTTCTTGGTGACGCCGGCGAATTCGATCATCGCGATCCTGTTCTGCTCACGGCGCCAGCGGCTTGTCAAAGCCGTTGTCTGCAACCCAGTTCCGAGCCGCCTCGTCGGGATTGATGCCGGAGTTTCCGGTCGCCTCGGTGTTGAGCCTGATGAGGTCCTCGGTGGTCAGCTTCGCCGACACCGCGTCGAGTACCGTTTTGAGTTCGTCGGACTTCTTCTGCGAGC
>JAGQTR010000195.1 GCA_020438915.1 Mycobacterium sp. | reverse complement strand
GGCGGCAACAACAACTGGTTCGCCGCGTATGCGTACTGGTACTTCAAGCTGTACGGCCACGAGGACGTCAAGCTGCTCGACGGTGGACGCAAGAAATGGGAGCTCGACGCCCGCCCACTGTCTTCCGACTCGGTTTCCCGCCCCGGAACGAGCTACACGGCGAAGGAGCCGGACAACAGCATCCGCGCATTCCGCGACGAGGTGATCGCCGCGATCGGCACGACAAACCTGGTCGACGTACGTTCCCCGGACGAGTTCTCCGGCAAGATCCTGGCCCCGGCACACCTGCCGCAGGAGCAGAGTCAGCGGCCCGGCCACATTCCCGGTGCGATCAACGTGCCGTGGAGCAAGGCCGCCAACGAAGACGGCACGTTCAAGTCCGACGAGGAGCTCGCCAAGCTCTACGCCGAAGCCGGCCTGGACGGCTCGAAGGAGACCATCGCCTACTGCCGCATCGGTGAGCGCTCGTCGCACACCTGGTTCGTGCTGCAGGAGCTGCTGGGACACACCAACGTCAAGAACTACGACGGCAGTTGGACCGAATACGGCTCCCTGGTGGGGGCCCCGATCGAGTTGGGAAGTTGATTATGTGCTCTGCACCGAAGCAAGGACTGACGTTGCCCGCGGGCGTGGACCTCGAGAAGGAGACGGTGATCACCGGCCGCGTCGTCGACGGCTCGGGTCAGGCTGTCGGCGGCGCGTTCGTGCGGCTGCTGGACAGCTCTGACGAGTTCACCGCCGAGGTCGTCGCCTCGGCGACGGGCGACTTCCGATTTTTCGCCGCGCCCGGCACGTGGACGCTGCGCGCGTTGTCCCCGGCGGGCAACGGTGACGCGAGCGTCGCGCCGTCCGGCGCGGGCATCCACGAGGTCGACGTCAAGGTCGCGTGACGACCAAGAGTCGCACACCCGAACGTCGCGCCTGATCATGCTGTGAAAACGCTGCGAGGTCAGCCGCCGTGGACGGATAATTGAGGGTCCCCGCACCGCCAGCATGGGTATCCCACCCCACTGCGCGGCCCGGCGCAGTGACCAGGAGGACTGACGATGAAGATCATGATCGCCTCCGCCGCCACAGCGGCGTTCGCAGCCACCGCTCTGGTGGGCGCACCCGCGGCCGTCGCCGATCCGGAGGGTGACTTTCTCACCATCATCTCCGATGGCGGCATCACGTGGCCGTCGGACAAAACAGCGCAGGTGATCGAAACCGGTTACGCGGTCTGCCAGGACTGGGAGAACGGCGCCACGTTCGAGCAGGAGGTCGCCGACCTGACCGAGGTGACGTCGTGGTCGGATTATCAAGCCGGCTACTTCATCGGTGCCGCCACGGGTGCATTCTGCCCCGAGTACGGCGACAAGGTCAGTTGACCTCGCCTCATTGAGTCGC
Source organism: Mycobacterium sp. (assembly GCA_020438915.1). GTDB lineage: Bacteria > Actinomycetota > Actinomycetes > Mycobacteriales > Mycobacteriaceae > Mycobacterium. The sequence continues at coordinate 4,613 of JAGQTR010000195.1, read as the reverse complement.
GTGACGGTTAGACTTCGTGCCGTGGTCCTGTTCTTCGAGATAATGCTCGTCGCGGCCGTCGTGGTCATCACGTGGTTTGCGCTGTATGCGCTGTACCGTCTGATCACCGACGAGTCGTGAGCTCCGAGAGAGAGCGAAGCGACCCGGGGTTGCGATCCGGCGATGAGGCGGTGGCCGCCGCTGCCGAGCGAGCCAGAGACACTGCTGCGCGCAACATTCCGGTGTTCGGCGATCTCCCACTGCCCGCCGATACGGCCAATCTACGAGACGGCGCGAACCTCGATGACACCCTGCTGGCGCTACTGCCCCTGGTAGGTGTCTGGCGAGGTGAGGGCGAGGGCCACGATGCCCGCGGTGACTACCGGTTCGGCCAGCAGATCGTCGTGTCGCACGACGGCGGCGATTATCTCAACTGGGAGGCCCGTTCCTGGCGGTTGGACGACGATGGTGGGTACGACCGTCCACATCTGCGTGAAACCGGATTCTGGCGTTTCGTCGACGATCCCAGCGACCCAGTCGAGTCGCAGGCAATCGAGTTGCTGCTGGCGCACTCGGCGGGCTACGTCGAACTGTTCTACGGCCGGCCGCTCAACCAGGCCGCCTGGGAACTGGTCACCGATGCGCTCGCCCGCAGCAAGTCAGGCCTGCTCGTCGGCGGCGCCAAGCGGCTGTACGGCATCGTCGAGGGCGGCGATCTCGCCTATGTGGAAGAGCGCGTCGATGCCGACGGCGGTCTGGTGCCCCACCTGTCCGCCCGCCTGTCGAGGTTTGTCGGCTGATGCGGCGAGGTCTGGTCGTGGCGGTACTGGTCCTGGCGGGCGTCACGGCGGGTTGTTCACCGCCGGGTGAGCGTCCCTCGGAGGCCACCACGTCGCAGACAACCACCGCGGCGACGACCACCACCACTACTTCGCCGTCGATGACGCCGACCACGACTGCGGCGGAGCCGGGCAGCACCGGTCACGGCTCGCTGGCGAACTGCTTGAGTGAGCACGGGGTGCCCGCGTCACCGGGACCGACTACCGGACCGCCATCCGGCGTCGACCCCGCGACCTGGGAGAAGGCCATGGCGGAGTGCTCGTCACTGGCGCCCGGTCCGACCGGCCGGTAATCCACCCGCGACATGGAGCGGCCCCCGAGCCGTGGTACCGGTTGGACAACACCGAAGGGCTCGGGGGCCGGGTGACTGCGGGGATTTCGCCAGCGCGCGCAGGTGCGTCAACGGATCCCGGCGCTGCTAGCTCGCAGCCACCTCACATGTCCATAAGTCAATCAAATTCTCGGACCACCTCCTTCCCTGTGTACCCGCGAACTTACTCGCGCTTCGTCAGCGCGACAACCGATTTAACATCTCAGCGCTCACCTGAGAATCGCGGCGTCGATCAGGCTGGCGATGTCGGCCGCCAGCGGCGCCGGGCCGAGCGCCGCACCGTCGAGCGTATGCACCCGGGCAGCCAGCGTAATGCTTGAGACGAGCCAGACACCTTGGGCAGCAACCAGATCCGCGGGCCGCAGCGCGCGGTAATCGCAGTCATAACCCCGGTCCCGGGCTACCTCGAACAACGCCTGCTGGGTAGTTCCGCGCAGAATCGGGTACCAGGGCGGCGGTGTGACCAGACAGGTGTCGCCCTCGGGAGCGCACGTGGCGATCACCACGGTCGAGCGCGGACCCTCCAGGATGTATCCGTCGGTACTGACGAAGACGACGTCCCCGGCGCCGTGGCGCTCGGCATGCCGAAGCGCGGCCATGTTCACCGCGTACGACAACGTCTTGGCGCCCGCGAGTAGCCACGGCATTGCCTCGATACCGTCTGCGCGCAGGCCACGATCCAGGGTCAGCGCAGCGAGCCCATCGCGCCGGACGTCGGCGACCCTGGCCGGCACCGCCCCGATCGTCGCGTATGCGGTACCCGTGGCGTCCGTGGCGGATTCGCGGCCCCGGCTGGACACCAGCCGCAAGACCCCCTCGTCACCACCGTCGGCGAGCCACTGTTCCACGGCTATCGCCACGCAGTAACGCCACCTCGCCAGGTCAGGGGTGGGCAGGTCGAGCAGGTGCGCGGAGTGGGCCAGCCGGGCCAGGTGCGCTTCCAGCAGACACGGTTTACCGGCACGCACCAGTAGGGTCTCGAAGATTCCGTCACCGCGCACGGCCGCCAGGTCGTCGGCGTGGAGTAGCGGCGCCTGCGGATCGAGCAGTTCCCCGTCGAGGGTGACCACAACTCCTCGGCGTTCGGACATGGAGCATCAGCGTAGCCCGGGCCGCGGGGGCACCGACCGTAGAGTTGACCTATGTCTTCGACCACTTCCGGGGTACCGGCTCCCACCACCGGACCTGATGCCGGCGCCATCTGGCATTACGGCGACCCGCTCGGCGAGCAGCGGGCGGCCGCGGACGCCGCGGTCGTGGTGGATCGCTCGCACCGGGCGGTGCTGTCGCTGACCGGTGCCGAACGGAAGTCCTGGCTACACAGCCTCACCACCCAGCATGTCAGCGAGCTCCCCGACGGTGCGGTCACCCAGAACCTGAGCCTCGACGGGCAGGGCCGTGTCGAGGATCACTGGCTACAGACGCAGTTGGACGGTGTCACGGTTCTCGATACCGAACCGTGGCGCGGCGAGCCCCTGCTGGCATACCTGCGCCGGATGGTGTTCTGGGCCGACGTCGTCGTCGAGCCCGCCGATCTGGCCGTGTTGTCGCTGCTGGGCCCCCAGTTGGCCGACCCAGCTGTCCTCGACGTCCTGGGAGTGGCCACACTGCCGCCCGAGGGAACCGCGACAGCCCTGGCAGAGGGTGGTTTCGTGCGGCGGTTACCGGGTCCGGACGTCGAGGTCGACGTGGTTGCGCCGCGAGCCCAGGGCGCGGGCTGGCGTGACCGCCTGGTCGCCGCCGGAGTCCGGCCTGCGGGTGTCTGGGCCTACGAAGCCCACCGGGTGTGGCAACGGCGTCCCCGCCTCGGCGTCGACACCGACGACCGCACGATCCCCCACGAAGTCGGCTGGATCGGGCCCGCGGTGCATTTGGACAAGGGGTGCTACCGGGGCCAGGAGACGGTTGCGCGAGTCCACAACCTGGGCAAACCACCACGGATGCTGGTTCTGCTACATCTGGATGTCGACGGTGACCGTCCCGCACCGGGGGACCCGCTGCTCTCTGGCGGTCGCACCGTCGGCCGGATGGGCACTGTGGTCGACCATGTCGACCAAGGAACCATCGCGCTGGCGCTGCTCAAACGCGGCGTGCCCGCGGACATCGCGTTGGTCAGCGGCGGTGAGCTCGAGGTGGCCGCGGTGATCGACGCCGACTCACTGCCCGCGGATACCGGAGTCGGGGCGGGCCGGCTGGCCGTGGAGCGGCTGCGCGGCGGGGCCAGCTGAAACGACGGACGAGCAGGGCCTGCCAGCGCCGCGGCGGCGGGCACGCTAAAGTGTGGACAGGACTAATAAACACACTCAGATCGGAGCCGCCTGCTCGTTGGGCCGCTCCGTTATTGCGCGAGGGGGTTCCCCCATGGGCCGCGGCCGGGCAAAGGCGAAGCAGACCAAGGTTGCTCGTGAGCTGAAGTACAGCTCACCGCAGACCGATTTCGAGCGGCTGCAGCGCGAGCTGTCGAACGCTCCCGACGACGACGGCCTCAACGGCAGCGACGCGCCGTCAGATGACGGCTGGTCGGACGAGGACGAGTGGCGGCCCTAGCCTCCGCAGCGTCCGTATAGACCTCAGAACCTGGGGTGCTGACTCACCAGCGTCGCCCGGGCAGCGCCCTTGCGTCCCTTTTTGATCGTTCCGAGGGTCCAGCAGTCCAGGTGGCGGGCGGTAAGTACGGCCAGCGCTCGATCGGTGTCCTCCGGGGCCACCACCGCCACCATCCCGACTCCCATGTTGAAGGTCTTCTCCATCTCGGCGCGCTCGATGCGTCCGCGCTGGGAGATCATCCCGAACACCGGCGCCGGGGTCCAGGTACCGCGGTCGAGTTCGGCCACCAACCCGTGGGGGATGACGCGCTCCAGATTGCCGGCCAGCCCGCCGCCGGTGATGTGGCAGAAGGTCCGCACCTGGGTCTCGGCGGCCAGCGCCAGGCAGTCCTTGGCGTAGATGCGGGTCGGCTCCAGGAGTTCCTCACCCAGGCTGCGTCCGAACTCCTCGACGTGCCCGGCGAGATTCATGTGATCGATCTCAAGCAGGACATGGCGCGCCAACGAAAAGCCGTTGGAGTGCAGTCCGGTGGACGCCATGGCGATCAGGACATCCCCCGGTCTGACGCGGTCGGGACCCAGGACATCGTCGGCCTCGACGACGCCGACACCGGTGGCGGAGATGTCGTAGTGATCGGGGGCCATCAGCCCGGGATGCTCGGCCGTCTCTCCACCCAGCAGGGCACACCCGGCCAGGACACAGCCGTCGGCGATTCCGGACACGATCTGTGCGACGCGTTCGGGGACCGTTCGCCCGACTGCAATGTAGTCCTGCAGAAACAGCGGCTCCGCACCACACACCACAAGGTCGTCGACAACCATCGCCACGAGATCGATACCGACCGTGTCGTGCTTGTCCATGGCCTGTGCGACCGCGAGCTTGGTGCCCACCCCGTCGGTCGAGGAGGCCAGCAGCG
>JAGQTR010000194.1 GCA_020438915.1 Mycobacterium sp. | reverse complement strand
GCGGCGCGACGAGATGGTTCAGAAGTTCCAATCCGGTTCAGGTCCAGAGATTTTCAGATCGAGCAGTCGCTGGCCCGCTGTGCTTGATCAGCTTCCCGACCTCGGTGTCTTGGTTCGCGGCCGCGCGGTGTTCATCTGATCGAGCTCTTCGGCGTTACGTGCCGAGCGGCGGAACTCGGCACGCTGGGGTTCGCAGGACCCCACCGCGCCGCTGACAGGCGCCCTCCAGGCTTCGGTGAGTTCGGGACTTCTCGTTGGCCCGCGCGGCGAGCCAGCCCCCGTGGTCCCAGCCCCGGGCTGGTCGCGGGAACGGCGATTGGTGCGCCGAGGCCCCCAAAAAGCAGGCGAGAATTGTTGCTGTGTTGCCTTCACGTTCGACGCTGGAGAGCTGGCGGCCCGATGCGCTGATCACGTCGTCCGCGGACGTCGAGGCCTGCGGGGAGTCGGTGCGTACCGCGGTGTCCTCGATCGACGACGCCTGCGAGCGGCTTCCCGAGGTTCGGGCATGGTCTGGCCCGGCGCACGACGCGGCCGCGGAAATGTTCGGTCGGGCCGACGTCGCGGCCGGTCGGTTCGCGGACTACACGAGCGCCGTGGCGGCCGCATTGCGGGGCGGCGCCGAGGCGATCGGGGCTGCCCGAACCGCGCTGTTGGCCAAGGCCGACGAGCTGGACGCCGGTCCATTGAATGTGACCGATCAGTGGGTGGTGCTCATCGACCCGGTGCTGGCCTCCGAAGATCAGATGGCGGAGTTGCAGGCACTGGCGACGCAGGAGCAGACGGTGGTCAACCAGCTGCTGGTTGCGGTCGGTGATGCAGATGATGCAACGGCGGACGGGGTGGCCGCTGCGGGCGACAGGTTCGGGTTCATCGAACCAGACCCGCCGACCGACGTGGGCGGGCTGCTGATGCCCCTCCCGCAGCGCCCGCCTGACCAGGTGCCCGACCCGCGGACCGTCGTCGGCATCATGGACCAGGAAGCGATCCGCTCTGCGGACCAGCAGCAGAACATCCGCGAGGTCATCGATTCGGAGAACTCGCTTGGGGAGGAGGTGACGACGGTGATCAAGCAGGACGGCAGCAAGGTCGTCACCACGCGCTTGGACCCGTTCGAATGGACCAGCAGGATGAACTTCTACGAGATGGAAGAGTTCGACAAGAACGGTGAATTCATCGCGCGGACAAGTTCGTGGCATGACCTCGGCAACGACTACGACTACACGACCGTCCAATTCGCCGACGGCGCCCACCTGACGATGTCGATGAGCCCGACAGGATACCGAACGGCCGGGTTCACCACCACAGACGGCCGACACAGCGCGGTGCCGGTGGAGTTGATCGACAACATGTCGGTCGTCACCACGTCGGGGATGTCGGGTTTGGAGAAGCACATCGGCCGGGGCGGGTCGCTGCCGATGGTCACCGCGGAGTCGGTTGACAACATCGGCAAGACCATGAAATTCGGCGGCCCGGCGCTGAGTGCCGCGACGACGGTGTTCGACATGGTGATGGCGGATACAGCCAGAGACAAATGCGTGGCGTTGGTGTCGGGGGTCGTTGGCGGTGGAGGCGGTTGGGGCGGAGCGGAATTGGGTGCGGCGGCCGGTGCCGCAACCGGTCCCGCAGCTCTATACCTTGTGCCCACGCTGGCGGGCGCGTTTGCGCTCTTGGGCGGGTTCGGCGGAGCGGAATTGGGCGAGTTCATCGGCGAGGCCGTGTGTCCGTACTAGAACTACCCGAGCCGCCAGGGTGGCGCGGCGGACGGGTGTTTCTCTCGTTGGCGATATCGGCGCTGTTTGGTGCGGCGGTGTTCTACGCCTACTGGGCGATGGTCGCGGCAATCCATGGCAACTACCTGAGCTTCTTTGTGGCAATCTGCTATGTCGTCGCGCTGGCACTGGGATTTGGGACGCCCATGGCGCTAGTCGCGCTGGGCCGGACAGCGGCGCGGACCACAAGTGATGCAACCGGTTTCACGGTGTTACCGGACCAGCGATTCAGCGTTTTCGTACTCATCGGTGTCGTGGCCATGATTCCGAGTTCCCTAGTCCTGGCGGTGTTCGCGCCCTTTGGTGCCATCGAATTCGCGAACTCGCACGTGGTCAAAGCCGGCTGGACATTCGCCGCCGGGTTGGTCGCATTGACGGGCATCAGCGGGCTGATCACGACGTGGCGTCGCGGCGGGATCGGACACCTCAAGTTGGCCCCCACCACGGTCGAGGTCGCCGACATCCTGGCCACGAGGGTGTTCGCGTGGGATGACGTGGTTGACGTCGCCGATCATGCCGAGTCACGAAAGGTGCGCCGGGCGGTAGTTATTCGGCGCAAGGACGGTCGCGAAGAGATCCTCAGCGTCGCCGACATCTATCTGCCTGGCGGTGTGGCGTTGTACTGGCTGGTGCGCCACTACTGGCGACATCCCGAGGACCGGATCGAGTTGGTGGACTCGCGCGTGGCTGAACGGTTGCGGGACGGGCGCTTCGATCTCGAATAGCGCGTGGAGGCTGCGCTGACGGCGCGACGACTCGGGCTTCCCCTCCGCCAATGCAGCCTGAATGCGCTAAGTGGGACGTCCCGTGGAATGCAGCCACGGCTCCCGCCAGCTCGGATACCCGTGCAGCAGCTTGTTCGCACCCACCGGCCCCCACGACCCGGGCTGGTAGATCTCCACCGGAGGGGGTGAGTCCAGCAATGGTTGGACGATGCGCCAGGTTTCCTCGACGCCGTCCTCGCGCGCGAAGTGGCTGGGATCGCCGTGCAGCGCATCGCTGAGCAGCCGCTCGTACGGCTCGGGTGCTTCGCCGAGCTCCTCGGAAAACACCAGCGACAGGTCCACCGTCCGCGTCGTCGCGGCGCCGGGAGTCTTGGCCTGGATCACCAGGTCGGTACCCGGGCGGGGATCGATACGCAGGATGAGCTCGTTGGGGTCGGGTGCGTGTGGGGTGAATGCCAGGCTGGGGGGCCGTTTGAAGATGACCCGCATCTCAGTGGCGCGCACCGCAAGCGACTTACCCGCCCTGATGAAGAACGGCACACCCGACCAGCGCCAGTTGTCGATCTCCAACTTCAACGCGGCGAACGTCTCGGTCTGGGAGTCGGCCTTCACCCCCGGCACCTCCCGGTAGCCGTTGTATTGGCCGCGCACATAGTGTTTCGGGTCCGCAGCGGGGATCGCGCGGAACACCTCCACCCGCTTGTCGCGTTGCCCCTCCCCGCCCGCCGTGCTCGGCGGCTCGGAGGCGAACAGGCCCAACAGTTGCATCAGATGGTTCTGCACGACGTCGCGCAGCGCACCCACCGGGTCGTAGAAGCTGCCGCGGTCCTCGATGCCGAAGTC
>JAGQTR010000193.1 GCA_020438915.1 Mycobacterium sp. | reverse complement strand
CCCGGATCGCGATACCGATGGCCAGATGGGTTTTGCCGGTTCCGGGTGGGCCGAGGAAGACGACGTTGTCCTTGGCCACGACGAAGTCCAGGGTGCCCAGATGGGCGATCAGGTCTCGTTTGAGGCCGCGGGCGTGGTCGAAGTCGAACTTCTCCAACGATTTCCTCGAGGGGAACCGTGCTGCCCGGATGCGGCCCTCACCGCCGTGGGACTCCCGGGCGGAGACCTCACGTTGCAGGCAGGCCACCAGGAATTCCTCATGGGTCCAGGACTCTGAGCGTGCCCGTTCAGCCGGCCGGGTGACGGCCTCACGCATCGTGGGGGCTTTCAAGGCGCGGGTCAGGTAGGTGATCTCCGCGGTCAAATCCGGGTGGGCCGACGAGGTTGGCTTGGAACCGGCCCGGGCGGTGCGGGTCGTCATGAGGCGAACCCGCCTTCGCTCAGGTCGATGCCCAGCGCGGTGTCGTAATCGCTCAAAGAGCGCTGTTCGACTCCCGGATGGCCATCCGGGCCGTCGGTGGCCTGCAGGGCGCCGATCCTGTTATGACGCAGCATGTTCGCCGCCTGGCGATGCTCGGGATCAGTGATCCTCTGATGCCAGGCCCACACCCGCTCATGATCAGCGACGATCTTGCCCGCGCAGAACACCTGCACCCGGTCCAGATCCGCGAGGACTTCGATGCGCTAACCGATCACCCCGGGATGCACCGAGTAGTCGTTGGAGTCCAGCCGGATGTAGTGATCCCGCGCCAGCCGGGTGCTGGTGCGCCACCCGACCTGCGGGGCCACCGGCGGTAGTGTCAGCATCGCCTGGCGGTCAGCGCCGATGCGATCGGTCGGGGCGCATCCCAACACCCGCCGGCGGCGGCCGTTGACCATGCCCAGCCAGTGCTGCAGCTGATGGTTGAAGTCCCCGGGACCCTCAAACCTGCGTCCCGGCAGGAACGACCTCTCCAGGTAGTCATGAGCGCGTTCCACGATGCCCTTGTGCTCGGGCTCACCGACCTTGAGCACGATCACCTTGGTGCCCAGCACCCCGCGGAATCTCTGGCAGTCGGGGGTCAGTTCGGTGCGCCCCGATCGCCACCGTCGGATCGCACCGTTGCCGTCCCAGACCAGGGTGCGCGGCACCGCTCCCAAGGCGTTGATCAGGGCCCACCAACCCGCAAAGAGATCCTCAGCCCGCCGACTGGGAATCAGGATTCCCGGGAGCCATCGCGAATAGCCGCACACCATCGTCAACACCGGCAACTGCACCGGCGTGCGCACCTGGCCGTAGCCGACCGGAACGGTCGTCGGAGGGAACCACAGATCGCACTGCGCGATCTCCCCGGGCTCATAGGTGTGCGACCCACCGGATCCGGCGGCAAATAGGCCGGGCGCAACTCCCGGACCCGCTCCTTGAACACCGTTATCCCACGCGTCCAGCCGACCCGCTCGGCGATCACCGTCGCCGGCATCGTCGGCACCGCCGTCAACTGTGCCCGGATCGCGTCCTCGAAGCCATCCACCGCCGACCCGGCGGGCTTGCGCACATACTTCGGCGGCCCCTCACTGACCACCGCCGCCCGCACCGTGTTGCGCGAGATCCCCAACGTCCTGGCGATCAACTTGATCGGTAACCCCTCCGCTC
>JAGQTR010000192.1 GCA_020438915.1 Mycobacterium sp. | reverse complement strand
CCTCGAGATCCTTCAGCAGCGGCCCCAGCGTGGCCAGCCGGCGGGTGTTGCCCTTGGCGGCGGGGACGGCCCGGCGCAGCGCTGCCATCAGGTCGGCGTCGACCTCGTCGACGACCAGGCCGGCGCCGCACGGCGAGAACGACACCGCCAGCGTGGTCTCCGCCATGCCGTATGCGGGCAGGATCGCCTCGGGCCGCAGACCAAACGGCCGGCCGGCATCGATCAGGTCGTCCACATCGGCCGGATCCACCGGTTCGGCGCCCGAGAGCGCGAACCGCAGGGTGGACAGGTCGAATTCACCCGGCTTGGCTTGGCGGCGCAGCCGCTTGGCGAACAGCGCATAGGCGAAGTTCGGCGCGGCGGTCATGGTGCCCTTGTACTTGTCGATCAGCCGCGCCCACAGCAGTGTGTCGCGCAGGAAATCCATCGGCGTGACCTTGACCAGCTCGGCACCGAAATACATCGGAATGGTCAGGAAGCCGACCATGCCCATGTCATGAAAGCAGGGCAGCCAGCTGACCATGACGTCCTTGTCGACGTCGTACTCCGCGCCGATGAACATCGCCTCGGCGTTGGAGTGGATGTTGCGGTGGGTGATCTGGACCGCCTTGGGAGACCCGGTGGATCCGGACGTCAGCTGCATCAGCGCCAGATCGTCCTCACCGACGTCGATGGGATCGATCGGCTCGGCGGCCAACAACTCTTCGACGGTCAGTACCGTGATGCCCTTTTCCTCGAGCACCGGGATGGCAACCAGGAACGGTTCGCCGACGATGACGGCCTTGGCCTCGATCATGCCGATGACGGTCATGGTGTCTTCGGCCCACATCGGCAGGTCGGTTCGCGGGGTTGGCTGGTGCAGCATCGTCAGGCTCGCGCCGCGCATCCACAGACCTTGCGCAGTGGGCGCGATCTCCACCGGGTACCCGGCCAGAACTCCGACGGCGTCGCCGAGTCCGATGCCGGCCGCCGCGAGTCCGCCGGCGATGCGTCGGGCTCGCTCGTGCACCTCACCCCAGGTGTACCGGATCGGCTCGTGCGGCTCGCCGGTGACCATGCCCCTGTCGGTGGTACGGGCATTGCGGTACATCTTCTCGGTGAATCTGCTCACCACGACCTCCTCGCCGACAAGTGCTCCGGTGCGAACGCGCGATTGTCATGCTCCGCCTGATGGGAGACCTTTTCACGGAGGCGCGCGCACGTTTCGGGAGCGGTTGTGTCTCGAATGGGTGATGTCCGATAGGCGCGCTCGAATTCAGCCCATCGCCCACCGCGCTCAGCGGTAGCGGAACTGTTTGCGTCCATTGCTCGACCGCGCGTTCTCACCGTCGCCCATCTTAAGCAACTCTTAAGTAACTGCCAAACAGATGCGAATATTGAGGCATTAGTCACACCGGTTCGTGATGCACGTGCTGCGTAGTGATGCTGACCTATACCGACGTGTACGGCGTCGGCACGAGGCGGGCGCCCTGTACCGGCCCGCTGGCCACCCGGACCGTGCGGCACACCCCCGCGCCTGCCAGCTCGGTGCCCACATCGACGGCGGCTGACGCCGATGCGCACAGAAACGCGCACGTAGGCCCGGATCCCGACACCACACTGGCCAGGGCGCCGGCCTCCATCCCCGCCCGCAACGTGCGGCGCAGCGACGCGTCCAGACTGAGCGCCGCCGGTTGCAGGTCGTTGCCGAGCAGTGGCGCCAGCTGCGCCGGATCCCCCGAGGCCAACGCAGCCAACACCGGCTCGGGGGATTCCAGGCGCGGCGGCAGGTCGCGATCGCCGGCCGCGCGCAAGCGGTCGATCTCGGCGAAGACCTCTTGAGTGGACAGTCCGTTGGGGGCGAAGGCCAGCGCCCAATGGAACGTATTTCGCGCCAGCACGGTAGCCAATTCGTCGCCGCGACCGGTCCCCAGCGCGGTACCGCCGTGCAGAGCGAATGGCACATCACTGCCCAGCTGGGCAGCCAGCGCGTGCAGGTCGCGCCGCGGTACACCGAGCTCCCACAACGAGTTGATCGCCACCAACACCGCCGCCGCGTCGGCACTTCCGCCGGCCATGCCGCCCGCCACGGGAATCGTCTTCTCGATCGAGATCGCAACGTCGGGGGCCCGGCCGACATGCTCGGCCAGCAATTCGGCGGCCCGCCACGCGAGGTTGCGAGCGTCGGCCGGCAGCGAATCCGCGCCCTCGCCCGAGATTTCCAACGTCAACACGTCGGCGGTGGTGACGGTCACCTCGTCGAGCAGCGACACCGCATGAAAAATGGTGCTCAACTCGTGGTAGCCGTCGTCGCGCCGATCCCCTACCTCGAGGTAGAGGTTGACCTTGCCGGGCACCCGGACACTGACCGACCCGGTGGGGACCCACTCAGATGCAGTATTTCCGTCTCTAGCGGACACCGCACGACACTAGCGCCGCGACGATCAGCAGGGGCACCATATGAGACCCGTGCCGCCCCCGGACTTCTACACCGAGCTGATTTCGGGCTTCCGCTCGGAATCCTCGGCCGANNTCCTCGACCGCCGGCTCCACCGTCGGCGCAGCCTTGGGCGCGATGTGCCAATCCGCGGAGCGCTGCAGCAACCGAACGAAGTCCGCGATCCGCAAGGTTTCACCTCTGCGAGCCGGGTCGATGCTGGCAGCGAGCAGTCGGCTGGCCGACTCGTTGCCGCTGCCCGCCCACTCGGCCAACGCGTTGCGCGCCGTCTTACGCCGCTGCGCGAACGCCACGTCGATCAGCTCGAACACCTGCTCGCGGAACTCCGGGTCGGTGGGCCACGGCGAGGTTTCGTGCCGATCGATGCGTACCAGGCCGGAGTAGACGCGCGGGATCGGCCAAAAGACCGTCGGCGACACCATCCCGTAACGGCGGACCTCGCCGAAGAACCGGACTTTGACGCTGGGCACGCCGTATTCCTTGCCACCGGGTTCGGCGGCAAGGCGCTCGGCCACTTCCGCCTGCACCATCACCATGACCGTGCGGATCGACGGGAACTCTGCGAGCAGGTGCAACAGCGCCGGTACGGCAATGTTGTACGGCAGGTTCGCCACCAGGGCGGTCGGCAACTCGGCCAGATCCGATTTCTCGAAAGTCAGAATGTCGCGGTTGAGCACCGTCAACCGGTTGATTTCGCTGTGCGAGTGATCGGCGATCGTGGTCGGCAGCTGGCGGGCCAGCACCGGGTCGATCTCGACGGCGGTCACCTTGGCGCCGCGATCGAGCAGCGCCAACGTCAGCGAGCCGAGGCCCGGTCCCACCTCAAGAACATGATCGGAACGGTTGACGCCGGAGGCGGACACGATCCGGCGAACGGTGTTGGCGTCGTGCACGAAGTTCTG
>JAGQTR010000191.1:2984-5130 GCA_020438915.1 Mycobacterium sp. | reverse complement strand
TGGGAAGCCGCCGGCCTGGGCGGGGCGCAGCGCAAGATCGAACAGGCGCTGAAGCCCGGCGACTACGTCGTGGTCCAGGTTAGCAAGGATCCCGTCGGCCTCAAGGGTGCCCGCCTCACGACCCAGGTCTCGCTGGCGGGCCGTTACCTGGTCTACGTTCCCGGAGCCTCGTCGACCGGGATCAGCCGCAAGTTGCCCGACACCGAACGTCAGCGGCTCAAGGAGATTCTGCGGGAGGTGGTCCCCGAGAATGCGGGCGTGATCATCCGGACCGCCTCCGAAGGTGTCAAAGAGTCTGATATCCGTACCGATGTCGACCGGCTCCAGGAGCGATGGAATCAAATCGAGGCCACCGCGATTGAGACGAAGAAAAAAGCCGCGGGCGCAGCGGTTCCGCTCTACGAAGAGCCCGACGTGCTGGTCAAAGTCATCCGCGATCTGTTCAACGAGGATTTCACCGGGTTGATCGTCTCCGGCGAGGAATCCTGGAAGACGATCAACGATTATGTGCAGGCCGTCGCGCCGGAGCTGGCCCCGCGGATGACCAAGTACCAGCCGCCCGCTTCTTCGGAGGCCGGGACGGGTCCGGATGTCTTCGCCGTGCATCGGATCGACGAACAACTCGCCAAGGCGATGGACCGCAAGGTGTGGTTGCCCTCCGGCGGCACGCTGGTCATCGACCGCACCGAGGCGATGACGGTTGTCGACGTCAACACCGGAAAGTTCACCGGGGCCGGCGGCAACCTGGAACAGACCGTCACTCGCAACAATCTGGAGGCTGCCGAGGAGATAGTCCGGCAGCTGCGGCTGCGGGACATCGGCGGCATCATCGTCATCGACTTCATCGACATGGTGCTGGAGAGCAACCGGGATCTGGTGCTGCGCAGGCTGACCGAGGCGCTGGCCCGCGATCGCACCCGCCACCAGGTGTCCGAGGTCACGTCGTTAGGGCTGGTACAGCTGACCAGGAAGCGTCTGGGAACCGGGCTGATCGAGGCGTTCTCGACATCGTGTCCGCATTGCAGCGGCCGCGGCATCGTGCTGCACGGGGACCCCGTCGATTCCGCGTCCTCGGCTGGTCGCAAGTCTGAAAACGGTGGTGGCGGTCGTCGCGGTAGGCGGGGCAAGCGGGGCAGCCGAGACCAGCAGGAGGTGCCGGTCGTCAAGGTCCCTGCGCACACGCCGGGCGAGCACCCGATGTTCAAGGCGATGGCTGCGGCTAACGGCAAGCATGACGATGATGACGACGACACCGATGTGACTGAAACGGCCGAAGAGGTGGCTGAGCTGGACCGCGACACAATTCGCGCGGCGGTCGCCGATGAGGGTGGCGAGGACTCGGACGCCGCCGATGACGACGATGACGATGACTCGGATGATGACACCGACGAAATCGATCTTGACGATGACGATGACGATGACGATGACGACGACGACATCGATCTCGACGATGACGATGACGACGACGATGACGACGACGATGACGACGACGACGATGACGATGACGACGACGACTCGGAGGACGACGACGACTCGGAGGACGACGACGCAACCAACGGTTCCGACGGGGTCGGGGAGTCGCATGAGCGGACGCAGCGCACCGCCCTCGGCGCCGCGGGCGGTCGGCATCGCAGGCGTGCTGCGGCGCGACCCGCGGGCCCGCCGACGCCTGATTGATCGGTTTGACCCTCTACCCGCTGGTCACGTAACCTTGAGCAGTTGTCTCCAGGCCCTGCCCACGGCTGGCGGGAGACAGTGGGAAGCCTCGAGGCTGCGTTCCTGCACATCCTCGGGCCCCCACACCCCAAGACCCGCGCGCAGACCCTCGGGTGCTGCGCGCCCGCACGCGAAGCAGAGGAAGACCAACGATGGCAGCCCAATCGGCCACGTACGCGATCATGAAGACCGGTGGCAAGCAGTACAAGGTTGCCGCCGGCGACGTGGTCAAGGTGGAGAAGCTCGACGTCGAGCCCGGCGCCACGGTGTCGCTGCCGGTTGCTCTGGTCGTCGACGGTGCGAAGGTGACGACCGACGCCAAGGCGTTGGAGAAGGTCAGCGTTACCGGTGAGGTGCTCGAACACACCAAGGGCCCGAAGATCCGGATCCACAAATTCAAGAACAAGACCGGCTATCACAAGCGCCAGGG
>JAGQTR010000191.1:0-2977 GCA_020438915.1 Mycobacterium sp. | reverse complement strand
CGTCAGCCGTTGACGGTGCTCAAGGTCACCGGCATCAAGTAACGACTGGAGCGATGAGACATGGCACATAAAAAGGGCGCTTCCAGTTCACGCAACGGTCGTGACTCGAACGCGCAGCGCCTCGGCGTCAAGCGCTTCGGCGGGCAGGTCGTCAAGGCTGGTGAGATCCTGGTCCGTCAGCGCGGCACCCACTTCCACCCCGGAGTCAACGTCGGTCGCGGTGGGGACGACACGCTCTTCGCGACCGCACCCGGTGCCGTCGAGTTCGGCAAGAAGCGTGGTCGCAAGTTCGTCAACATCGTGCGCATCACGCGGACCGACGCCTAGTACCTTCTTCCGCCGTCGAGGTCGACGTTTCGGCGCCGCGCATTCGCGGTTGCGCGCCCGAATGTCGGTTTCGGCAATGAGAGGAGGAGGCCGGTGACCCGGTTCATCGACCGCGTGGTCGTTCACGCGCGGGCGGGCAACGGTGGAAACGGCTGCGCCTCGGTGCACCGCGAGAAATTCAAGCCTCTGGGTGGCCCCGACGGCGGTAACGGCGGGCGTGGCGGCAGTGTGGTGTTCGTCGTCGACCCACAGGTGCACACCCTGTTGGACTTCCATTTTCACCCGCACATTGCGGCGCCGTCAGGCAAGCAAGGCGCCGGTAACAATCGTGACGGGGCCTCAGGTGCCGACCTGGAGGTCAAGGTGCCCGACGGCACCGTCGTCCTGGATGACCGCGGCCGTTTGCTCGCCGACCTCGTCGGGGCGGGTACCCGTTTCGACGCTGCTACCGGCGGTCGGGGCGGGCTGGGCAACGCTGCTTTGGCCTCGCGGGCCCGCAAGGCGCCCGGGTTCGCGCTCCTGGGCGAAAAAGGCGAGGTCCGCGATCTCACGCTGGAACTCAAGACGGTTGCCGATGTCGGACTGGTCGGGTTTCCGTCGGCCGGGAAGTCGTCGTTGGTGTCGGCCATCTCGGCGGCGAAGCCGAAAATCGCCGATTACCCGTTCACCACGCTGGCACCGAACCTCGGAGTGGTCTCGGCCGGAGAGCACACCTTCACCGTCGCAGATGTGCCCGGCCTGATCCCCGGCGCCTCCGCGGGACGCGGTCTGGGGTTGGGCTTCCTGAGGCACCTCGAGCGCTGCGCGGTACTGGTGCACGTCGTCGATTGCGCCACGCTGGAACCCGGCCGCGACCCCGTGTCCGACATCGAGGCGCTGGAGGCCGAACTCGCCGCGTATACGCCCACGCTGCAGGGCGACGCAACGCTGGGCGACCTCGCCGAACGCCCAAGGGCAGTGGTGCTCAACAAGATCGACGTGCCCGATGCCCGGGAACTCGCCGACTTCGTTCGGGATGAGGTGGCGCGCAGGTTCGGATGGCCGGTCTTCGAGGTCTCCACCGTGGCCCGAGAAGGATTGCGGCCCTTGGTGTTCGCCTTATGGGAGATGGTGGCGGCATATCGCGCTGCACAGCCCGAGGTGGCACCGCGCCGCCCGGTGATCCGACCGGTTGCCGTGGACGACAGCGGATTCACCGTCACTGCCGACGGCATGGGCGGATTCGTGGTTCGGGGCACCCGGCCGCAGCGCTGGGTCGCCCAGACCAACTTCGACAACGACGAGGCGGTCGGCTATCTGGGGGATCGGCTGGCCAGGCTCGGAGTCGAGGACGAGTTGCTGAAGCTCGGTGCCCGGCCCGGCTGCGCGGTGACGATCGGCGACATGACATTCGACTGGGAGCCGCAGACCCCGGCCGGGGTAGACCTGCCGATGTCGGGTCGCGGCACCGATATCCGGCTCGAGCAGACCGACCGGGTGTCGGCCGATGACCGAAAGGCAGCGCGGAAGGCCCGCCGGGAAAGCAGCGAGGAGCAGTGAGCCGGCACGGTGTCGAATCGGCTCAGACCAGTTGCCGCGATGCGATCCGCACCGCGCGTTCGGTCGTCGTCAAGATCGGCTCGACCGCGCTGACCACTCCGTCGGGCGTGTTCGACGCGAGTCGTCTGCAGTACCTGGCCGACGCGATCGAAGCGCGAATGAAGGCCGGATCCGACGTGGTGATCGTGTCCTCTGGCGCGGTGGCCGCGGGAATCGAGCCACTCGGCCTGAATAGGCGGCCGACAGATCTGGCAACCAAACAGGCGGCCGCCAGCGTTGGACAGGTGGCCCTGGTCAACTCGTGGAGTGCGGCTTTCGCGCGCTATGGCCGCACCGTCGGGCAGGTGTTGCTGACCGCGCACGATATCTCGATGCGGGTGCAGCACACGAACGCCCAACGCACGCTGGACCGGTTGCGAGCGCTGCATGCAGTGGGCATCGTCAACGAGAATGACACGGTGGCGACCAACGAGATCAGATTCGGTGACAATGACCGGCTCTCGGCACTCGTCGCACATCTGGTCGGGGCAGACGCGCTGGTGCTGTTGAGTGATGTCGACGGTCTCTACGACAGCGATCCGCGAAAAGGGAACGCACGGTTCATCTCTGAGGTCAGTGGTCCCGGTGATTTGAAAGGCGTCAAAGCCGGGCGTGGCAATCATCTGGGTACCGGGGGCATGGTCTCGAAGCTGTCGTCGGCACTGCTGGCCGCCGACGCGGGGGTGCCGGTATTACTTGCTGCCGCAGCGGACGCGGCGTCAGCTCTGGCGGACGCGTCGGTGGGCACCGTTTTCGCGGCCCGCGCCGGCAGGATGTCGGCGCGCCGATTCTGGGTGCGCTACGCCGCGGAAGTGGCCGGAACCCTGACGCTGGATGACGGGGCGGTCAACGCCGTTGTACGGCAGCGACGTTCCCTGCTCGCCGCGGGCATCACCGCGCTGTCCGGTCGGTTCTACGGCGGCGATGTCGTGGAACTGCGTGCCCAGGACTCGACTATCATCGCCCGCGGGGTCGTCGCCTACGACGCCGCTGAACTGGCCACGATGCTGGGCCGCTCGACCGCGGACCTACCCGCCGAGACGCCCCGGCCCGCTGTACACGCCGACGACCT
>JAGQTR010000190.1 GCA_020438915.1 Mycobacterium sp. | reverse complement strand
TCTTGACGACCTGCTGTGCGGGGTTCAGCGCGGCGGAGACCTCGGCGCCCTTGGCGCGGTCCTTGACCCGGACGACGAACTCGCGCACCACCGGCAACGACACGTCGGCTTCCAGGAGGGCCAATCGGATCTCGCGTGCGGTGGCATCGACGTCGGCCTCGGTGAGTCGGCCCTTCCCGCGCAGGCCCGAGAGCGCACCGGTCAACCGGTCGGACAGGGATTCAAACACGGGCCAAGACTACTTGTCGTCGCGGTGCGGTTCGACCGGCACACCTGTTTGGCTGGCTTCCTCCACCTTCTTGACCGGCGGCGCCGGTAGGACCGCCAACAACTCGCGTTCCAGCCGCTGGCGCCCCCCGTTCTCGGCGCTGCCCGCAGGCAGGGTGATCCCGAACGCGTCGACCACCGAAGAACCCAGCGTCGTCACCTTGGCCCACGCGATGTCCACCCCCGCGCGTTCGAACACCGCCGTGAGCACCGACAACAGCCCGGCGCGGTCGGTGGCGCGGACTTCGGCTACCAGTTGTCCCGACCCGCCGCCGTCATGCCAGAGAACCCGCGGACGAGCCGCCGGTGGGTTGATCGGGACAGCCGAGGGCACCTCGCCTACCCGGCGGGCGGCGGCCGAACCGTCAATCCCACGCTGCTCGAGCGCCGCCACCACGTCCAGCTCACCCTCGACGGCGAGGATGAGTTGCTGACGCAACAACTCCGCCGGCGGTGGGGTACCGAAATGCGGGGAGACGACGAAGGTGTCGATCACCGAACCCGCGCAGGAGTTGACCGATGCCGAGTGCACGCGCAGCGAGTTCAGCGCCAACACGCCGGCCGCCTTGGACAGCAGACCCCGACGATCCGGCACGATCACGGTGACGCGGTAGATGTGTGAGACATCGACGCGTGTCAGCTCGACGTGCACTCGCGCTTGCGCGGCCAGCGCCAGGAACTCAGGATCGACGGGGTCGGGTTGCGGCAGCGGCTCACCGGCCATCACCAATCGGCAGCGCCGGACCAGGTCGCCGATCAGCGAAGCCTTCCAATCGCCCCACACGCCCGGGCCGGTGGCCAGTGAGTCGGCTTCGGCCAGCACGTGCAGCAACTCCAGCACCACCGGGTCGCCATCCAGACTGGCCACCACGGCAGCGATCGTCTGGGGGTCCTGCAGGTCGCGCCGGGTCGCGGTGTGGGGAAGCAGCAAATGGTGACGCACCAGCGTGGACAGGACCGCGATGTCACAGGGCCACAGACCCAACCGGGTGCCGATCTGAGTGGCCAACTCGGCCCCGATGACGCTGTGGTCCCCGCCGCGCCCCTTACCGATGTCGTGCACCAGAGCGGCGAGCAGTAGGAGATCGGGCCGAGATACCTTTGTCGTGAATGCACTTGCCCGGGAAACGGTTTCAACCAAATGCCGATCCACGGTCCAGATGTGGACGACATCGCGCGGCGGCAGGTCACGGACGGCTCCCCACTCGGGAAACAGCCTGCCCCACAACCCGGTACGGTCGAGCGCTTCGATCGTGCCCACCACCGACGGTCCCGCGGCCAGCATCACCAGCAGATCCTTGAGGGCCGCACGCGGCCACGGTGCTCGCAGTTCCGGCGCGGATTCCACCAGCCGGCCCAGGGTTGAGCCTGCCATCGGCAGGCCGGTGGTCGCCGATGCGGCGGCCACCCGCAGGATCAGCCCAGGATCGCGTTGCGGGCGGGCGTCGCGGGCCAGGATCACCTCGCCGTTGAACTCGACGACGCCTTCGTCGATCGGACGGCGTACTGGCCGGCGCAGGGCCGACAAACCGCGCCGGGGCAATGAGTTGGCCGCGGTGCGGATGCCCGCGTCGAGGTAATAGCTGACGGTGCGCGCCGCGTCGGAGAGCACTCGGGCCAGATCGAATCGGTCACCGATACGCAGCGCGGCGCCGATCTCGTCGGCGTGCTGGGCCAACAGCAGCTCACGGCCGCGCGCGGCCACCCGGTGCAGTTCGGTGCGAACATCGAGCAGGCATAGGTGGGCCTCCCCGAGGGTTTCGATCGGCGAGGCCGGCGACCGGCTGGGATACACGTCGGCCAGTTGGGCGATCGCCAGAGCGTTGAGCAGTTGAACGTCTCGCAGCCCGCCCCTGCCACACTTCAGATCCGGCTCGGCACGATGCGCGATCTGGCCGCTGCGTTGCCATCTCGCGCGGGTGTGCTCGACGAGTTCCTCGAAGCGCGAACCGATTCCGATGCGCCACTGCCGACGAGCCCCACCCACCAGCAGCGCCGACAGGTCGGCATCACCGGCGATGTGACGCACCTCGAGCATCGCCAGACCGGCCGAGATGTCGTCGCCGGCGACCTTGAGCGCCTGCGGCACCGTCCGGACGCTGTGGTCGAGTCGAATGTTGGCGTCCCACAACGGATACCACAGACGCTCGGCCATTTCGCCCACGATCTCGGTGGGCATGTCGTCGTGCAGCAGCATCAGGTCCAGATCGGAGTAGGGCAGGATTTCGCCCCGGCCCAGACCTCCCGTTGCGACGATGGCGAAGCCGCTGGTCGCGGTGATCCCGATCTCGGTGGCTTTGGTGGTCAGCCAAAAGTCGTAGAGATCGCGCAGCGCATCCCGCAGCGCGCCCGCACCGAGGGGACGCGAACTGCCGGTGAGGAGATTCTCGGCGGCCGCGACGAGATCGGTTGCCGGGTCCTGCGGCTGTCCGGTCATGGGTGGTCCACGATGTGGATCAAAGGGCGTCGGTTCCCCGCTCGCCGGTGCGCACCCGAACCACCGTTTCGACCGGGCTGACCCACACCTTCCCATCACCGATCTTGCCGGTGCGCGCGGCTTGGACGATCACGTCCACGACCTTGTCTACCGCGGCGTCGTCCACGACGACCTCCACGCGGACCTTCGGGACGAAATCCACCGAGTACTCGGCGCCGCGGTAGACCTCGGTGTGTCCCTTCTGCCGGCCGTAGCCCTGGACCTCGCTGACGGTCATTCCCAAGATGCCCGTCTGCTCAAGGCCAGTCTTGACGTCCTCCAGCGTGAATGGCTTCACGATCGCGGTAATCAGCTTCATGTAGTCGATATCCCTTCCGATGAAATTGTCGCCGATCAGGCGAGCTCGTAAGCCGTTTCGGCATGTTCAGTCTCATCGATGCCGGTGTCCTCATCTTCCTTGGACACCCGCCAGCCCAGCGGCTTGACGATGAACGCGATGATCAGGGTCATGATCGCGGTGAAGATCACGGCGACGAGGGCGATCACCAACTGCACGACGAGTTGCTGGACCCCGCCGCCGTAGAGCAGGCCGGTCTCGGTCGCCAGGAAGCCGACCCCGATGGTTCCCCACAGCCCGGCGACGAGGTGCACGCCGACCACGTCTAGTGAATCGTCGTAGCCGAACTTGTACT
>JAGQTR010000189.1 GCA_020438915.1 Mycobacterium sp. | reverse complement strand
GAGGTGGAGACGGGAATCGAACCCGTGTGCACGGCTTTGCAGGCCGTTGCCTCACCACTCGGCCACTCCACCGCTGGGGTTGATGCCACTGCACCTTCGAGCGGATGACGGGATTCGAATCCGCGACCCTCACCTTGGCAAGGTGATGCGCTACCAACTGCGCTACATCCGCGCGCCACGGGCGAGATCGTCGCCCGTCGCGAAGCAGAACGATAGTCGACCGACTTGGGCGTACACAAATCCCTTGCCCCCGTTTCGCGACAGGAATCAAAACAGGGCGTATTCCTGACGGGAGATCGTGAATCCGTGGCCGTCGGAGTTCGAACAGCGCATACCCCAGGGCTCGCTGTTGCAGCTCATGCCACCCTCAGCATGAAACTGCCCGTAGGGCAGCACGTCGCCGTATCCGAATGTGGTGTCGCCGGCGCACACGAATTCCGCGGGACCGTGGGGACGCAGTGAGATGCCCTGGCCATAACTCGTCATTTCCGAGCAGTCTGCCGGCCGGGGTGGCGGCGACCAGTCCCTTTCCGCGATGTCGCAGCGCAGCAGCTCGTCGACGATCATGCAGCTGATGTTGCCGCTGGGGGAGGTGAATCCGGTGGTGTCGGCGACGGCGGCCGGGGCCAGCCACAGCGCCGTCCCAGCGAGCACTGCCACGATGAAGTGTTTCAAGGTTGGCCCCCTCGGAAGAATCGGTAACCCTTACTGGACATCCAGAAGCCCTTGCCGTTATGAAATCACTACAGGTGACACTATCGGGCTAGATCTGGCAGCGCATCGAGTTCAGCTGCACCTTCTGGCCGCAGTCGACTGCTGGGTGACGATATCTGCGACCGTAATCGCATCACCGCTGCGACGACACCGGTGAACACACTGACGAGCGGGCTGAAGGCGGGGACGGATTCACCGCGGATTCTGGGGCCGACCTGGCCGCGTGTTAGTCTTCTGCCTCGTTCGACACGTCGGGAATTCGGTCTCGTAGCTCAGTGGGAGAGCGTCCGCCTCACACGCGGAAGGTCGCTGGTTCGATACCAGCCGGGACCACCAGCATTAGTCACACCACAACTCCCAAAGCTTGACGCGGCGACGATCTTTCGAATCTGACGACGCTGTCGCAATGGGTCGCAATGGAGCGCCGCAGGCGCGAGTCTCACCGCTGGCGGCCCACTGCATCAGACGCCAGCCGTCTCCGGCAGGCCATCCTCCAACCCGGATCCGCTGCTCGCGGGTTGCATCGGCGCAACGAATGTGGGTATGACGGAGACATGCGTAGACGTCGGCGTTGCCATCGCGGCGGATTACCTGGGGGCGCGGTCCGGTGAGCCGACCGCGCGACCGCCTGGGGCGGCTGGTGAGCTCCCCAATCGTCAGCATCCTGGATAAGGTTCTGCACTCGCCGCCACTGGCCCGCGCGCCGATTGGGATATATCGCGCGGGTCTGGGGTTCCTCTTCGGGTCGAGGATGCTGATGCTTGAGCACACTGGCCGCAAGACCGGTCAGCGACGCTACGTCGTACTGGAGGTCGTCGCCCACGAGAAGCCGGACTCCTACGTCATCGTGTCCGGGTTCGGAGAATCCGCCCAGTGGTTCCGCAACGTCATGGCCGAACCACACGTGCGCATTTCGACGGGACGCCGCAACGCGGTGCCGGCGCTGGCCCGTCGGATGACGCAGGCCGAGGCCGACGCCGCACTGAGCACTTACATCGCCCGTCATCCTCGCGCATGGAAGGCGCTCCGGGAAGTCGTCGCCGAAAGCCTCGGCGGCCGGGTTGATCCGCCCGGCACGGAGCTGCCCCTGGTGGAGTTGACGTTGCGATGACGCACCGCTTCATCGCCGGGGCGGCGCTAATCGTGCTCGGCTGCGCAGCGTGCTCGTCTCCGTCGTCGACGATGCAAGAACCGCATCGGGTTTCGGCCCCGGCGGTAGCGCCGCTGGTGCCCATGACCGCCGGGCAACTCGTCGAGACACTGGCCCGCGAGGGCCTGGAGGTCGACCATCCCGCCGACACCACGGTCAATGAGTGCGCGCAGGTCGGCTGCGTTCAGTCCATCGTCACCGACAGGTTCCGGCTCTTGACGTTCCCGACCCCGGGTGCCGCTCAGATATATGCGGGTCGACAGAAGATGCGTCAGGTAGAAACCATCGTGGTGGGATTCGCACCTGTAGTCCCGGACGACAAGAAGGACCAATACTGGTCAGCGATAGTCGATCTCGCGCACTAGCCCCTATGGTGGCGCGGGCAATGCCGGATGCAGCTCGACCTCTTGGGCTTTCACCACGAAATACGCGTCCTTGCCGGGTTCGAGTTGGAGGTCTGCCGCCGCAGCAGTGGTGATGTCGGCCGCCAACCCGGTAGTGCCATCCGGTTGGTTAACCCCGCGGACCCGGACCGCGTCTCCGTGAATGTCCAGCTCAGCGATGGTCACCGCAATCGCGTTGCGCGGGCTGCCCTGCGGTGGGTCGAGGTGAACGGCGACCGCGCCCGGGCGGAACAACGCGACACCTGCCGTCCCCGTCTGGACGTCACCGGTGCCGAAAATGTCGGCGCCCCAGGCCGTCTGCAGGACCCCGCGCTTGCCGATGCTTCCCGAAACCAGGTTCAGGCCTGCAATCCGAGCGGCGAACTCGCTGCGCGGGGCTGTCAGCACCTGCCGAACCGGCCCCATCTCGACCACCCGCCCGCCCTCGATGACAGCGACCGTGTCGGCTATTGCGAGCGCGTCGAGGAGGTCATGGGTGACGATCATCGCTGTCCGTCCGCGCAGTACCTCGCGGAGTAACCGGCGAATGGCCGGTGCGGCAGTCACGTCAAGGGCCGACAGCGGTTCGTCGAGCAGCAGCACCCGCGGGTCGGCTGCCAGCGCGCGGGCGATAGCGATGCGTTGGGCCTGGCCGCCTGAGAGCTGCGCCGGCCGGCGGTCGGCAAGGTGCGTGGCGTCTAAGGCTGCGAGCCAATGCTGGGCGCTGGCGCGGGCCGCCGCCCGGGACTGGCCGGCGCACCGAGGCGCATAGGCGACGTTGGCGGCGACGCTCAGGTGCGGAAACAACAATGCCTGTTGCGTCAGCATGGCGACACTGCGCGCGTGCGCCGGCAGGAACGTTCCGGTACCGGCATCCGAGACGACGGCTCCGCCGACCTCGATCCGACCACGGTCAGGGCGCAGGAGCCCGGCAACCATAAGCATCAGCGTGGACTTCCCGGCGCCGTTGGGCCCCAGGACGGCGAGCACCTGCCCGTCGGCGAGCGCAATGTCGAACTCGACACCGCGCTGCTGCAGCCGCGCGTCTACCCGCACGCTGCTCACGGCGCTCCCACCAGACGGCGGCCCGTCGAGGCGATCACAATAACCGCAGCCACGACGATGAGCACCAGCGACAACGCGACCGCAGCGTCGGCATCGGTCTCGCGTTGTAGGTAGATCTCCAGCGGCAGCGTCCGAGTGACGCCCTGCAGCGAGCCGGCGAACGTCAGCGTGGCGCCGAACTCGCCCAGCGAACGTGCGAACGCCAATACCGCACCCGAGAGCAGGCCGGGGAGTACCAGCGGCATCGTCACCGTCCGCAGCACGGTGGTGGGCCGAGCGCCCAGGGTCGCGGCGATGCGTTCGTAGCCTGCCCCCGCCGATCTGAGTGCGCCTTCCAGGCTCACCACCAGGAAGGGCAGCGAGACGAAGGCCTGCGCCAGTACTACCGCGGTTGTCGAGAAGGCGATCCGGATGCCCAGCAGGTCGAGTTGTTGGCCGAGCAATCCCTGCCTGCCGAAGGTGTACAGCAGCGCGATTCCGCCGACTACCGGCGGCAGCACGAGTGGCAGCAGGACCAGGGCACGCAGGACCGCCAGACCTGGGAAGTCGGCGCGGGCCAGCACAACGGCCATCGGGGCGCCGATGAGAACACACATCACGGTGCTTGCCGTTGCCGTCTTGAGGCTCAAAAGTAGTGCAGTGATCGATGATTCAGAGGTGATCAGGGGAATGAAGTGTGCCCAGTCGACGGTGAGCAGCATCGCGGCCAGCGGTGCAACGACGAAAACCGTACCCAGGGTCGCGGGTAGATAGACCCAGGCCGGAAACCCGACCTGAATGAGACCGCCGGCCCGCCGCGCAGCAGTCACGGCGATCCGAAACCGGCCGCCGCCAAGACTGCTTGGCCTCGGGGGCCGGTCACGAGATCGACGAACCTGCGCGCTGCGGACGAGTGGGTCGATTCCGCCAGAACCGCTATCGGATATCGGTTCACTGCGCTGCTGGACTCGACGAACGGGATTGCGGTGACCTTGCTCCCGGCCGTTGTGGCGTCGGTGAGGTAGACCAGTCCCGCGTCGGCTTGGCCGGAGGTGACCTTGCCCAGTACATCGGTCACCGCGGACTCTTCGCTCACTGGGCTCAGTGTCACGCCGGTGAGCTGTTCAAGCTTCTCGGTGGCCGACCCGCACGGCACCTGCGGCGCGCAGACCACCAGCTGAGTTCCGGGCTCGGCCAGATCGGCGAAAGAGCCGATCTTCCTGGTGTTTGCGGGCGTGGTGACGATGGTCAGCGTGTTGGACGCGAATGTGACCGGATCGTCTTCGATCAGGCCCGCCTCGACGGCCTCGGTCATCGTTCGGGTGTCGGCAGCAGCGAACACATCGGCGGGAGCACCCAAGGTCAACTGTGTGACGAGGTCTGAGGACCCTGCGAAGTGAAAGGTGACTTTCGTTCCCGGGTGGTCTTTTTCGAACTGGCTGCCCAGTTCGGTGAAGGTCGGTTTCAGTGAGGCCGCGGCGAAGACGGTGATCTGATCTGCCGGCTGCGGCGTACAACCGGCCACAAGTATCAGCACACTCACGGTGGTCGCGGTCGCCCCGGCGAGCGATCTCACGATGTCGCCCCAGGCGTTTCGACGATCACCGTCGTCGCTTTCACCACAGCCACTGCGACGACTCCCGGCTCGAGACCGAGTTCGGTGGCCGAATCGGCACTCATCAGCGAGACGACGGTGAACGGCCCGCATTGCATCTGCACTTCGGCCATCACCTGATCGGTTTTCACCCTGGTGACCAAGCCGACCATACGGTTGCGTGCCGAACTGGCCACGCCCAGCGGGTTCGGCGGGGGCGAAGCGTAGTTGCGCGCGAACTCTGCCAGCACGTCTCCGGCGATGACCTTGCGTCCGGATTCGTCCTTGAAGCAGGTCAGACTGCCGTGATCGACCCAACGGCGCACCGTGTCATCACTGACCCCGAGTAGCGTCGCCGCGTCTTTGATGCGGATGGCCGGCACCACCTGGACTCCTCAAATCCGCAGATTCAGATACATTGGGCAAATATACCCGTATCTACGGATAGTGGGGTCGCCGACTGTTGGCTTAATGCGCGGCCTGGCGGCCGGTGCCGTGCATTAAGCCAACAGTCGCGAACGGGGCCTACTCGTCGTCGTCGAGCGTCGAGAACGGTTCCGTCGGGGTCTCGACGACCACCAGCTGCGCCGCCGATTCCGGCGGCACCACCTGGCCCGCCAGCGCCTGCAACGCCGCCTCGGTGCCCACGTCACGGCCGGCCCGCTCGGAGAGCAGCCAGCGCACCTCGAGCAGATCGCAGTAGGCCTGTATTGCTGTCCCGGTGCCTCCGGTCGCCGAATGGGCACGGTTCATGGCCGGTGCGGCCACCTCCCGCACCCACAGCTGCCCAGCGGTGTGGTCGTCGACGTCGTGGCCCGCCTCATGGCGCAGCTGTCTTTGAAAAGCCTGGAGATCGCCGAGAAGGATGCGCGCCTGCCCTTCGCCGACATCCAGTCCGGTCAGCCGCTGCAGTTGCGTTGCGTGGTACCGCCGGTCGCCCACGACCACATGCAATCGAACTTGGTCGGCGGCCCGCACTGTGTCCTCGCCAACTGGCTGCAGCGATACCTCGTCGACGGCGAAGCCGAGCTCGTTGAGCTTGCGAATGACGCTTTCCACCCGGTACCGGTCGGCAAATCCAAACGTCGGCTCGGAATGCAGTAGCTCCCACAGTCGCTCGTAGCGCTCTCTGATGCTCAGTGCCTCTTCGATGAATCCGGGCCCGAGTTCCGGCTTTTCGAGTCGGGCTGCGACGTCGAGCAGGCCGGCAGCGACGTTCTCGACGGTGATGTCGACGTCATGGGTGCGCTGCCCTCTGGACAGTTGAGGGTGGATCTCGCTGGTCTCGGCGTCGACGAGAAACGCCTGCAGCACCTGGCCGTCTCGAGAGAACAAGGTGTTGGCCAGCGAACAATCACCCCAGAACACGCCGTGGCGGTGCAGTTCGACCAGCAGGGTGGCCATTGCATCGAGCAACCGCGCCCGATGTTTGGGCGCGTCGGGAGGCAGCCTCATGAACAGCCGCCGGTACTGCCACGAGCCCGTCAGGTAGCGAGTCAGCAGGATCGCGGTATCGAAGTCCGGCTGCAGCACCAGTCCCGCTGGCCGAACCGCGTTGAGCGCCATCACCTCCAGGCGGGTGAGGACATCGTACTCACGGGCGGCGAGCCGGGCCGGCAGCTCCTTGAGGGCCCACAGCTCACCGTCGGACTCGACGAACTTCACCAGGTGCCGGCTGGGGCCGACGGGGAAGTGGCGCAGCGAAACTTCAGGAGCCATCCAGTCGGCCAGCGCGCGGTCCCACGGCAGCGCCAGCAGCCCAGGGCGCGGGGATCGAAGCCGCAACTGGGGAGCGGCCATTGTGCTTCGGGACCGCCCAGGTCAGCCGGTGGCCGCTGCGTGCCGCCCGCTGGATCTGACACGCGTGAGGTTCTCACCGGAATGCGGATCGAACAGATGCAAACGTTCGGCATCCAGCCACAGGGTCGCCTTGTCGCCCGAACGTACCCGGCTCAGCGGGTCCAACTCCACGCACATCTGGGTGCGCAGTTGCTCGCTGTCGAGTTCGCTGGCCAACTCGGCCAGCTGCCCGGAGATCTCGGTTGTCGCTTCGAACGGTACGAAAGCGTATTGCTCGTTGCCCAGCCACTCGGTGACATCGATGGTGACATCGAAGGTGACTCCGCGCGAACGCTTGTCAGTGTCGACGAACTCTGCGTCCTCGAATGCCCCCGGACGAATACCGGCGATATAGACATCGCCGTCCTTTCCGCCCTTCAAGGCCGCACGCCACTCGTCGCGGAGCGGGATCGTCACGAACGGCAGTTCGATCTCCTCGCCCTGCACCCGCGCCGGCAGGAAGTTCATCGGTGGCGACCCGATGAAGCCGGCGACGAACAGGTTGACCGGCTGATCGTAGAGTTCGCGTGGGCTGGCCACCTGCTGCATGACGCCCTTCTTCAGAACCGCGACGCGGTCACCAAGTGTCATCGCCTCAGTCTGGTCATGGGTGACGTACACGGTCGTGACGCCCAGGCGGCGCTGCAGACGCAGAATCTCGGTACGCATCTGGCCGCGCAGCTTGGCATCGAGGTTGCTCAACGGCTCGTCGAACAGGAATGCGTCCGCTTGACGAACGATCGCCCGACCCATCGCCACGCGCTGCCGCTGGCCACCGGAGAGGTTGGCCGGCTTGCGTTCGAGATGCTCGCCGAGTTCCAGAGTGTCGGCCGCCTCGGTGACGAGCTTGCGGATCTCGTCATCGGAATGCTTGCCGGACAGGCGCAGCGGGAACGCAATGTTCTCAAAGACCGTCAGATGCGGATAGAGGGCATAGTTCTGGAACACCATGGCCAGGTTGCGATCCCGTGGCGCTTTGTCGTTGACCCTTTTCTCGCCGATCAGCATGTCGCCGGAAGTGATTTCCTCCAGTCCGACGATCATCCGCAGTAGTGTCGACTTCCCGCAGCCCGACGGGCCGACGAGAATCACGAACTCGCCGTCAGCGATGTCGAGGCTGACGTCGTTGACGGCCGGGAAACCGTCACCGTACTTCTTGACGATGTTTTTCATTGTGATAGCTGCCATGGAGTTATCCCTTCACTGCTCCGGAGGTCAGGCCGGCGACGATGCGCCGCTGGAAGACGAGAACCAAGATCACGACGGGGATGGTCACGATCACCGAGGCGGCCATGATGTAGGGCACCGGTGACTCGAAGTACGACGCGCCCTGAAAGAACGCCAACGCCGCCGGCACCGTGCGGGCGCTATCGGTGGATGTCAGCGAGATGGCGAACAGAAAGTCGTTCCAGCAGAAGAAGAATGTCAAAATTGCCGTGGTGAACACTCCCGGAGCCGCCAACGGCACGATCACCTTGCGGAAGGCCTGCCACTGCGTTGCGCCGTCGACCTGTGCGGCATGCTCCATCTCCCAAGGGATCTGACGGAAGAAAGCCGACATCGTCCAAATTGACAGCGGTAATGCGAACGTCAGGTACGGGATGATCAGGCCGATCCAGGTGTCGTAGATCCCCAGCCCCCGCCACATGTCGAACAACGGCCCGACGAGGGCAGCCTGGGGGAACATCGCGATTGCAAGGGCCAGCGAAAGCAAGACCTTCTTACCCGGAAACTGCAGGCGGGCAATCGCATAGGCGGCGAACATCGCGATGATCACCGAGATGACCGTGGCGATCACCGCGATACCGATGGAGTTGAGTAGCGCCCTGGTGAACAACGGTTGGCTGAAGATCTGCGCGAAGTTATCGAGGGTGAACGAACTCGGCAGGAACTGAGGGTCACGGGAGACGATGTCCGACGGTGGCTTGAAGGCCAGACTGATCATCCACGCCAACGGAAAGAAGCTATAGATGACAATGACGATGCCGGCGATCGTCCACCACCGGCCGCTCTTGGCGCTCACTGATCACCCCTGACTTGGGAGAGGTCGGTTCTGAAGAGTTTGACAAACACCCACGCGATGACGACGACGGACAAGAAGAGCAGCACCGACACCGCGGACCCCATACCGAGATTGACCAGGGTGACATTCTGCCGGTAGGCCAGGAAGGAGATCGTCTCGGTGTTGTAGGCGCCGGCGGTCATCACGTAGGGGTTGTCGAAGATCCGCCATGCATCGAGGGTGCGGAAAAGTAGCGCCACCATGATCGCGGCCTTCATGTTCGGCAGCGTTATCTTCCAGAGCCGCTGCCAGGCCGTGGCGCCGTCGACCTGGGCGGCCTCCTGCATGTCCTCGGGCACCTGGACCAGACCGGCCAGCAGTAGCAGCGAGATGAACGGCGTGGTCTTCCAGATCTCCGACAGGCAGATCACGAACA
>JAGQTR010000188.1 GCA_020438915.1 Mycobacterium sp. | reverse complement strand
GCGCCATACCGAAGTAGGCCTTGACCTTGTGCAGTGTGCTCATCGTGAGGACCCTTCTCGCGGTGCTGAGGTATTCGAGGTATTCGAGGTATTCGCGGTGTTCGACGAAACCGAGATATCGGAGGTGGCTGGTGTCTGTGATGAAGGTGTGACTGGTGTGACTACTTCGGGTGACGTTAGCGGTCGTGATCCCAATAGCGCGGTACCGACACGCACACAGGTCGAACCATGTTCCACCGCCGCCTCGAGGTCACCCGACATTCCCGCCGAGAGCCCGAGCCGCTGCTGATGGCGGTTCTGTACCCGGTCGTGCTCCTGCTGTAAACGTGCGAACGCCGGACCCGGGGCGGCTCCCAGCGGCGCGATGGCCATCAGGCCGGCAAAGCGCAAACCTGGTGCCCGCTCGACAGCAGCGCACAGCTCGTCGATGCGGCCGGTGGCCGCGACGTCGACTCCGCCCCTGGTCTCGTCACCGTCGAGGCTGATCTGCAGGTACACCCGCAACGGATCGGTGCGGCCGCCGTCGTCGAGCGCCTCCAACGCCGCCCGGTCCAGGGCGCTGATCACCTTGGCGCTGTCGACGGAGTGCACCGCGTGAGCCCACCGGGCGACCGAGCGCGCCTTGTTGCGCTGGACGCGGCCCACCATGTGCCAGCGCAGCGAATCGCAGCCCTGGATCGCGCTGATCTCCGCGACTTTCTGCACCGCTTCCTGGTTGCGGGATTCACCGAACGCCAGGCATCCCAGACCACGCAGCATCAGCACGTCACTGACCGGGAAGAACTTCGTGACCGGCAGCAGTTCGATGTCGGCGACATCGCGTCCTGCGGTCCGGGCAGCGCGGGCGAGCCGGTTGCGCACCCCTGCCAGCGCCTCCCCCAACTCCTGTTCGCGGGCCGCGGTCACGGTGCGGGCTCCAGCCAGATCAGGGATGCCAGCCTGCCGGTCGGCGCCTCGCGCCGATGACTGAACAGCGTGCGGTCGGCCACCGTGCAGCGGGGATCGACGTCGATCGCGGTGACACCCGCGGCTCGGAGTTGGGCGGCGATTCCGGCGCGCAAGTCCAGCCCCGGGGTACCGCGATGGGTCGTGGTCCGACTACCCGGCAGCAACCGCTCGACCTCGGCGGCCATCTCGGCGGGCACTTCGTAATTGACGCCGCTGACCGCAGGCCCGAGCAGAACCGAAACGTCCTCAACCCGCGCGCCTTCGGCCACCATGGTCTCCAGTGCGCCCACGACGATGCCCCGTTGCGCGCCGACGCGGCCCGCGTGCACGGCGGCGACCACACCGGCGCGCGCATCGGCCATCAGCACGGGCACGCAGTCGGCCGTCACCACCGCAAGCGCCAGCAGCGGCGTCGTGGTGACCAAACCGTCTGTCTCGTCGACGGATTCACCCGGGCTATCGACAACCTCGATGCGGACGCCGTGCACTTGGTTCATCCACACGATATTGTCCCCAGCGCAATTGTCCCCAGCGCCGCCTCCAGCCTCCGCGCTTCCGGTGCGGCGCAGCCCGAGCGACGCGCCGAGACGACGTCGGTTCGCCGCAACCGCCTCGGGGTCATCCCCCACGTGATCGCCGAGGTTGAAGCTCGCAAACGGCGGTCTGGACACACCACCGGCGCGGGTTGTGGTCACGCGGCGCACCCGGAACGCCACAGCGCGGCCCGAGGACGCCCGATCTGACACGGTGCGACCGTAGGGGCGCGCGTTAGTGGCGCATGAACGGTGGCACGTCGACGTCGTCGTCGGAGATGCCGCCGTCGTCGCCACCACCGATCCGCACGGTCGCGCCGTTGGTGTGCGCCGGCACGCTCGCCGGATCGGAAGGCTCGAACAGCGACGAGGTCACCCGGCCGGCCCTCCCCGGTGCGATCGGCTGCGCCGGGGCAGCGGACGCGGGCGCGGTGGCCTCCCCCGTCACCGGCTTACGTCCGGGGCCGGTCGCGTCGAATCCTGCGGCGATCACCGTCACCCTGACTTCGTCTCCGAGCGAGTCGTCGATGACCGTGCCGAAGATGATGTTGGC
>JAGQTR010000187.1 GCA_020438915.1 Mycobacterium sp. | reverse complement strand
TGCACCCAGAGGTTCTCCAAGCCGGGGTCCCAGGCTCGCCCCTCCAGTACCAGCAGTGGTATCACCCGTCCGATGACCACGTGGGCGAATGTCGCCGCGAGTTGCTTTGCCGCCGTGGCGCGGTTCTGAGTCTCCGCCACTGCGGCATCGAACATCGCCGGTAGCCGGTCGGTGGTCAGAATCTCGCCCAACGGCCACCACCGCCGCCGCGACAAATCTGCCATCACCGCGACGCCGTAAACGCGGGGACACTCCCGGTGCAGCTCGCGCAGCCGCCGACTGGATTCGTGTATCGGCAGCACACGCCGAACCGACATCCCGACGATGAGCGGATCCTCGATGGCAACCGTCATACACCTCCATAACTCTGTTAGGTTAGCCTTACTATAGGTAGCGTCATCGCGGGTGCCAGGTCCTGTGACTGGACTCACAAACTCTGCAGATGGGTCCGGTGACCGCGGCGATGTCAACCCCGGCGACACCCACGGGGAAGCCGAGATCGATGGGCGCCGAACGCGATACGACATGCTGTAGTAATCGCGTAGTACGCTTGAATGCACAGCCGGCAGGAGATGGACGGAACATGGCCAAGGTGACGCGGCTCGGTGAGTTGGAGCGGTCGGTGATGGACCACCTGTGGTCGGCTGATGAGCCGCAAACTGTCCGTCAGGTCCACCAAGCGCTCGCAGCCCACCGCGACCTCGCCTACACGACGATCATGACGGTGTTGCAACGGCTGGCCAAGAAGAATCTGGTAGTCCAACACCGCGACGATCGTGCACACCGCTACACCCCCACCCACGGCCGTGACGAACTGGTCGCCGGCTTGATGGTCGATGCACTCGACCAGGTCGCCGATTCCGGCAGCCGGGAGGCCGCATTGGTGCATTTCGTCGAGCGGGTAGGAATCGAGGAGGCGGACGCGCTGCGCCGCGCACTGGCTGAACTCGAAGACACCGAAAGTGAGAACCGACCCGCTGGCGATACCGGCAGCGGCTGAGGGACACTTACAGCGTGTCCGCGCTGGCCTTCACCGTCGTCGCATTGCTCCTGTCGGGACCGGTGCCCGCGATACTGGCGCGAGCCACCTGGCCGTTGCGGGCCCCCCGGGCGGCGATCGTGTTGTGGCAGTCCATCGCGCTGGCCGCCGTCCTCTCGGCGTTCTCCGCCGGAATCGCCATCGCCAGCCGGCTTTTCATTCCCGGCGACGACGGACGCCCCACCTCGACGTTCACCAGTGAGGTCGGCATCCTCGGATGGCCGCTGTGGACGGCCTACGTCACGGTATTCGCGCTCACCCTGATGATCGGCGCCCGACTGATCGGGTCGGTACTCAACGTCGCTGTCGCCACCCGGCGTCGTCGTGCCCACCACCGGATGGTGCTCGACCTGGTCGGAGCATCCCACGCCACGGCACCGCAGCTTCGCATCCTCGACGTCGCCGAGCCACTGGCGTACTGCCTGCCCGGGGTCCGGAGTCGGGTCGTCCTCAGTGAGGGTGCACTCAACACCTTGGCGAACGCCGAGATCGCGGCGATCCTCGAGCATGAACATGCCCACCTGCGAGCCCGCCACGATCTGGTGTTGGAGATGTTCACCGCGGTAAACGCCGCATTTCCCCGGTTTGTCCGCAGCGCCAACGCGCTGACCGCCGTGCGGCTGTTGATCGAATTACTCGCCGACGATGCGGCCGTGCGCAGCACCGGTGCGACCCCGTTGGCGCGGGCGTTGGTCGCCTGCGCCTCCGGACCCACCCCGCGGGGCGCGCTGGCTGCCGGTGGCCCGACGGCCGTGGTGCGGGTGCGCCGCCTCGGGGGCAGACCCAACAGCCGGATCCTTGCCGCGGGTGCGTACACCCTTGCGGCGGCTGTTTTCGTGATCCCCACAGTCGCCCTGGCGATTCCGTGGCTGGCCGAGCTGCATCGACTGTTCCTTGCCTGAGCGCCCTGTCCGCCGCGTCGCCTGGATGACCATGAACCGCGCCACCGCAAGTTATTGAAAGGGTTTCGCAAATGAACTCGCCGTCCTCCGCTCCCACAGGCACCGCACAGATCGGCGTCACCGGCCTGGCTGTCATGGGGTCGAACATCGCACGCAACTTCGCCCGGCACGGATATACCGTTGCGCTGCACAATCGCTCGATAGCGAAAACTGACGCGCTGCTGGCCGAGCACGGATCCGACGGTACCTTCGTGCGCACCGAGACGATCCCGGAATTCCTTGCCGCGCTTGAGAAACCGCGGCGCGTTCTGATCATGGTGAAAGCCGGCGACCCAACCGATGCGGTGATCGACGACCTCGCCGAGGCGATGGACCCCGGTGACATCATCATCGACGGGGGCAATGCGCTGTACACCGACACCATCCGTCGGGAGAAGGCCATGCGAGACCGTGGGCTGCATTTTGTCGGGGCAGGAATCTCCGGCGGCGAGGAAGGCGCACTCAACGGGCCGTCGATCATGCCCGGCGGCCCGGCTGAGTCGTACAAGAGCCTCGGGCCGCTGCTTGAGGAGATCTCCGCCCACGTCGACGGTGTTGCGTGCTGTACACACATCGGGCCCGACGGCGCGGGGCATTTCGTGAAAATGGTGCACAACGGAATCGAGTACTCCGACATGCAGTTGATCGGCGAGGCCTATCAGCTGTTACGCGACGGGCTGGGCAAGTCCGCACCCGAGATTGCCGATGTGTTCGACGAGTGGAACTCCGGCGATCTGGAGAGTTTTCTGGTGGAGATCACCACCGACGTGCTGCGGCAGATCGACGCCAAGACCGGAAAGCCCCTCGTCGACGTCATCCTCGATGAAGCCGAGCAGAAGGGCACCGGCCGGTGGACGGTGAAATCGGCGCTCGATCTTGGTGTTCCGGTCACCGGTATCGCCGAAGCGGTCTTCGCTCGCGCGCTGTCGGGTTCGGTGACCCAACGTAAAGCGACCACCGGCCTGGCGCCGGGCGATCTCGGTCGCCAACTGTCCGAGGAGAAGTCCGCCCAATTCACCGAGGACGTGCGCCAAGCGCTGTACGCGTCGAAGATCATCGCCTACGCCCAGGGCTTCAACCAGATTCAGGCCGGCTCCGACGAATACGGTTGGGGTGTCGCCCCGGGTGACCTCGCGACCATCTGGCGCGGCGGCTGCATCATCCGGGCGAAGTTCCTCAACCGCATCAAAGACGCCTTCGATGACGACCCAGAACTGCCCTCGCTGATCGTGGCGCCTTATTTTCGCAGCGCCATTGAAGGTGCCATCGACAGCTGGCGGCGCGTAGTGATCACCGCGACCGAATTGGGAATCCCGATCCCGGGTTTCAGCTCGGCGCTGTCCTATTACGACGGGTTGCGCACCGAACGACTGCCTGCGGCCCTGACCCAGGGGTTGCGCGACTTCTTCGGCGCGCACACCTACGGCCGTATCGACGCCGACCCGGCCACCCGGTTCCACACGTTGTGGAGCGGGGACCGCAGCGAGGTCGAGGCTTGAGCGGCGCCCTGCCCCGGAGCAGACATTAGGCTGCAGGCGTGCAGTTTCTGGATGGCCATAAGCCGCCGTACGACCTGACCTACAACGACGTCTTCGTCGTGCCCGGTCGAAGCGACGTCGCCTCGCGGTTCGATGTCGACCTGTCGACGTCGGACGGCACCGGCACCACGATCCCGGTCGTCGTCGCGAACATGACGGCCGTCGCCGGGCGCCGGATGGCCGAAACCGTGGCACGCCGCGGTGGCATCGTGGTGATCCCCCAGGATCTGCCCATCCAGGCGGTCAAGGCCACCGTGGACTTCGTCAAGAGTCGTGACCTGGTGGTCGACACCCCGGTGACGTTGTCCCCGGACGATTCGGTGTCCGACGCCACCGCGCTGATCCCGAAAAGGGCGCACGGCGCTGCGGTGCTGGTGCTGGAGAACCGGCCGATCGGACTGGTCACCGAGTCAGCCTGCGTGGGTGTTGATCGGTTCGCCCGGGTGCGCGATGTCGCGGCCACCGATCTGCTTACCGCTGCTGCCGGAACCGATCCGCGCAAGGTATTCGAAATGCTCGAACACGCCTCGGCTGAGGTGGCGGTGTTGACCGAACCCGATGGCACGCTGGCCGGTGTGCTGACCCGAACGGGTGCCATCCGCGCAGGAATCTACAGTCCCGCCGTCGATGCTGCCGGGCGGTTGCGGATCGCCGCGGCGATCGGCATCAACGGCGATGTCGCGGCGAAGGCCACCGCGCTCGCCGAGGCCGGAGTGGACGTGCTCGTCGTCGACACCGCGCATGGCCACCAGGGGAAAATGATCGACGCGATCAAGGCGGTTTCCTCCCTCGACCTCGGTCTACCCTTGGCCGCGGGCAACGTGGTTTCCGCCGAAGGAGTCCGTGATCTGCTGAATGCGGGTGCGTCCATCGTCAAGGTCGGCGTCGGTCCCGGTGCCATGTGCACCACCCGGATGATGACCGGCGTCGGACGTCCGCAGTTCTCTGCTGTCCTCGAATGTGCCACGGCGGCACGTCAACTCGGTGGCCACGTGTGGGCCGACGGTGGCGTCCGGCATCCTCGGGACGTGGCGCTGGCCCTGGCCGCCGGCGCGTCCAACGTGATGATCGGATCCTGGTTCGCCGGCACCTACGAGTCCCCCGGAGACTTGTTGCGCGACCGCGACGGCCGGCCGTACAAGGAGAGCTACGGCATGGCCTCCAAACGTGCCGTCGCGGCCCGTACATCGGCGGACAGTTCGTTCGACCGGGCGCGCAAGGCGCTCTTCGAGGAGGGCATCTCCACTTCGAGAATGAACCTGGACCCTGTGCGGGGAGGCGTCGAGGACCTTCTCGACCACATCACCTCAGGCGTGCGGAGCACCTGCACCTACGTTGGTGCCGCCACGCTGACCGAACTGCAGGAGAAGGCGGTGGTCGGGGTGCAGTCAGCCGCCGGCTTCGCCGAGGGTCACCCGCTGCCGACGGGTTGGTGACGGCGCCCGGTACCGAACCTGCCGTCGGGTGAGGGTAGCCTTACTGAACAGCGATCCGGCGGGGGCTGCCCGCTCATTCGGCTAGCATGTATTGACCATCAGTCGATTTCGGATATGCCGCAAGGTGCCGCGAATCGCCCGTACGAAGACGAAAGGGATCAGGTGCCGCAGGCACTGGATGGAGGCCCAGCAGAATTCACGGGGCCGGCCTCGAGTGGCGAGCGCCCTGACCATGAGCCCTCCGAAGCCGAACCGTCCTCTAGTCGGCCGGGTCCCCCGCCCGGCTCTTGCGGTTTTTCGATCGGCCGACGGCCCGCAGCGAAAGCCATGGGTGCGCCGCGATGAGTGCTGTGATGTCGGTGCTGGCACTGTTCGCATTCGTTCTGCTCACGGCGGGTACGGCGGTCTTCGTTGCCGCGGAGTTCTCGTTGACCGCACTGGAGCGCAGCACTGTCGAGGCCAATGTCCGCACCGGTGATCGCCGGGACAAGCTGGTACAGAAGGCGCACCGCTCGCTTTCCACTCAGCTCTCGGGCGCCCAGGTAGGGATCTCCATCACCACGCTGGCCACCGGATTTCTTGCCGAACCCGTGGTCGCGCGGCTCATCGAACCCGGGCTGAGCGCCATTGGGATACCGGGGCGCTTCACTGTGGGCGTAGCACTGGCGCTGGCTATCCTGATCGCGACGTCGATCTCGATGATCTTCGGAGAGTTGGTACCCAAGAACCTGGCGGTGGCGCGACCGGTGCCGACTGCGCGGTGGTCCGCCGGCCCACAGCTGTTCTTCTCCTTTGTGTTCACACCCCTGATCAAGCTGACCAACGGCACCGCGAACTGGATACTGCGACGGCTGGGCATCGAGCCCGCCGAGGAACTGCGATCTGCACGCTCACCGCAGGAGTTGGTGTCGCTGGTGCGCACGTCGGCGCGCAGCGGCTCACTGGATCCGGTCACCGCGGTTCTGGTCGACCGATCGCTGCAGTTCGGCGAACGCACCGCCGAGGAACTCATGACCCCACGCTCCAAGATCGATACCTTGGAAGCAGGCGACACAGTGGCCGACCTCAGCGCGGCAGCCGTCAGAACCGGGCATTCCCGCTTCCCGGTGATTCGGGGCGACCTCGACGAAACCATCGGCGTTGTGCATGTGAAGCAGGTTTTCGCGGTGCCGCACCCCGCGCGTTCGTCGACACGGCTGTCCGCCATCGCGCAACGGGTCGCCAAGGTGCCCTCAACGCTGGACGGTGACGCGGTGATGTCGGAAGTTCGCGCCAACGGATTGCAGACGGCGTTGGTGGTCGACGAGTACGGCGGCACCGCCGGAATGGTCACCGTGGAAGACCTGATCGAGGAGATCGTCGGCGACGTGCGGGACGAGCACGACGATGAGCCGCCCGATGTGGTGCCCGCTGGGCGCGGCTGGCAGGTGTCGGGACTGTTGCGTATCGACGAGGTGGCCGAGAACACCGAATTTCGAGCACCCGAAGGCGACTACGAAACCATCGGCGGGCTGGTGCTCGAGACGCTGGGACACATCCCGCGGGAAGGTGAATCGGTCGAACTGATCGCCTTCGAGCCGGACAATGCGCTCGAAGATCCGATGCTGTGGCTGGCAACGGTGCTGCGCATGGACGGCCGCCGAATCGACCTGCTGGAGCTCACCTCGCTGGGGCGCCGCAGCGACGAACCCGGAGCGGGCTGATGGCAGACATCTTCGGAGTCCTGTTGACGGTGCTGCTGTTGGGCGCCAACGCGTTCTTCGTGGCCTCGGAGTTCGCCCTCATCTCCGCGCGCCGCGATCGACTCGAGGCGCTGGCCGAGCAGGGAAAAAAGAGCGCGGTCACTGTGATCAGGGCCGGTGAGAATCTGTCGCTGATGCTGGCGGGCGCGCAGTTGGGCATCACGGTGTGCTCGATCCTGCTCGGCCGAGTCGCCGAGCCTGCGGTCGCCCACCTGCTGGAGGTGCCGTTCGACGTCCTGGGCATCCCGGACGCGCTGCTCCACACGGTGTCGTTCCTGGTCGCGCTGTCCATCGTGGTGACGCTGCATGTGTTGCTCGGCGAGATGGTGCCGAAGAACATCGCGATTGCGGGCCCGGAGTCCACGGCAATGCTGCTGATACCGGTCTATCTGGTGTATATCCGGGCCGCGCGGCCATTCATCTCGTTTTACAACTGGTGCGCCAACGTCACCCTGCGCACCTTCGGCGTGCAGCCCAAGGACGAACTCGACGTCACGGTATCCACGGTGGAGCTTTCCGAGATGATCGCCGAATCACTGTCGGAGGGCCTGCTGGATCCCGAGGAACACAGCAGGCTGACGCGGGCACTGCAGATCCGCAACCGGGTCGTCAACGACGTCGCGATACCGCTGCACCAGATTCGGGCGGTCCCGCTGGCGCGTGGGGGTGCCGGTCCGACGGTCGGCGCGCTCGAGCAAGCGCTGACCGAGACCGGATACTCCCGGTTTCCGGTGGCCGATGCCCGTGGCGCGTTCATCGGCTATATCCACATCAAGGATGTGCTGCCGCTGGTCGATGAACCGCATGACGAGGACACCGTCGTCAAATCGTCGATCGTGCGACCGCTGCCGCGGGTACCTGCGTCGATGCCGCTGCCCGACGCGCTGTCCCGGCTGCGGCGCACCAACAGCCATCTCGCCCTGGTCACCGCCGCGGACGGAAAAGTCGCCGCCGTGGTGGCGCTGGAAGACCTCGTCGAGGACTTGGTGGGAACAGTCCGCGACGGCACCCACCGTGTCTGATGCGTGGCTCGCCGCGGTGTCTGATTCCCGGCTCGCCGAGGCCCACTGGCAGGACCAGGAAGCCGCGCACCGCGAACGCGCCGACGCATTCCTCGAACCGCACCTGGCGCGCCGCAGCGCGGGGGTGCCGCATCCGATCTTCGACTTCCTGTTCACCTACTACAGTTTTCGGCCGCGCCAGCTGCGCGTCTGGCATCCCGGCTACGGTGTGGTGCTCGCAGGCCCGTCGGCGCGGCGCTATCTGGAACGTGCCGGGTACACCCGGCAGGCCGACGGAGTGACCGTCAGCAGTGAGCATCTTCATGCCCGCCTGAGCACCGTGAACTTCATCGCCGGCCTGTTGCGGGCGACCGCATCGCGGCCCGCGCGCCTGAACTGCTTCGGACTGCACGAGTGGGCGATGGTGTACCGGTCGCCCACCCTGCGCCACACCGGCCTGCGGCTGCGTCTCGGTTCCACCGCGACGGATGCGGTCGTCGATTCGATGCCGTTGCGCTGTAGCCACTTCGATGCCTACAGGTTTTTCCCCGACCCGGCGGCCCGGCAGAACGCCACGCAACTGACCAGGCAGTCCCAGATCGCAGCGGAGCAACCCGGGTGCGTGCATGCCGGGATGGATCTGTACAAATGGGCATTCAAGCTCGGACCGCTGATCGAATCCGGGCTGGTCCTGGACTGCCTCGAGCTGGCTGCCGATGCGCGGGTGCTGGACATGCGGGCCAGCCCCTACGATCTGCGCGGACTCGGATTCGAGCCGATCGCCGTCGAAACGCCCGACGGGCGCCGGGAGTACGCAGGTGCCCAGAAGGCGATCAGTGATCGGGCCGCACCGTTGCGTGCGATGCTGCTAACCCGCTGCGATGCACTGCTTGAGGCTGCCGCCAGAAGTGACGCCGCAGCCAGACGTTGGCCCTGATTGGTGCTGGGTAAGCTGGATCGACATTGCTGCATCCGGATTTGCATACGGCAAGTGCGTTTTCTCGAGGCGCGCGTGCAGGCGAGGGAGGAATCATGACCGAACGCGTGACGGTGGGTAACCTGCGCGTCGCCCCGGTGTTGTACGAGTTCATCAACACCGAGGTGTTACCGGGTACCGATCTCGACCCCGACACGTTCTGGTCCGGGGTGGACAAGGTCGTCGCCGATCTCACCCCGAAGAACCAGGATCTGCTCGCGCGCCGCGACGATTTGCAGGCCCAGATCGACAAGTGGCATCGAGCCCGGGTGATCGGTCCGCTGGACCCCGAGGAGTACAAGCAGTTTCTGATCGATATCGGCTACCTGCAACCCGAGCCCGCGGATTTCACGATCACCACCGCCGGCGTCGACGACGAGATCACCACTACTGCAGGTCCGCAGTTGGTGGTGCCAATCCTCAACGCGCGGTTCGCACTCAACGCCGCGAACGCGCGCTGGGGTTCGCTCTACGACGCGCTCTACGGCAC
>JAGQTR010000186.1 GCA_020438915.1 Mycobacterium sp. | reverse complement strand
GGGTCATCGACCGCGGTGTCGGTGGTGTCACCGAGACCAACGTCAACCTGGCTTCGGCGTCGGACGCGATCATCATCGGTTTCAACGTCCGTGCGGAAGGCAAGGCCACCGAGCTGGCCAACCGCGAGGGTGTCGACATCCGGTACTACTCGGTGATCTACCAGGCGATCGACGAGATCCAGAGCGCGCTCAAGGGAATGCTCAAGCCGGTCTACGAGGAGAAAGAACTCGGTCGCGCCGAAATCCGCGCGATGTTCCGGTCCTCCAAGGTCGGCAATATCGCGGGTTGCCTGGTCACCGCGGGCATCATCCGGCGTAATGCCAAGGCGCGTCTGCTGCGCGACAACATCGTGGTAGCCGAAACCGTCACCATTCAGACGCTGCGCCGCGAGAAGGATGACGTGACCGAAGTGCGCGATGGCTACGAGTGCGGTCTGACCTTGAGCTACAACGACATCAAGGAAGGCGACGTCATCGAGGCCTACGAGCTCGTCGAAAAAGAACGTGGTTGACGTCGGCCGCGCCCGTCGGCTCTCCAAGCGGATCGGCACGGTCGTCGCCTCGGCGATCGAGTTCGAGATCAAGGATCCTCCGCTGGCGTTGGTGACCATCACCGACACCAAGGTCACCGGCGACCTTCACGACGCCACGGTCTACTACACCGTGCGCGGGGAGACGTTGCAGGAAGAACCCGACTACGCGGCCGCTGCGGCGGCTCTCGAGCGGGCCAAGGGCACCCTGCGCAGCAAGGTCGGTGCTGCCACCGGCGTGCGCTTCACCCCGACGCTGTCCTTCGTGCTCGACAAGGTGCCCGACACCGCCCAACACATGGAGGAGCTGCTGGCTCGGGCACGGGCGGCGGATGAGGATTTGGCAAGAGTTCGGCACGGCGCCAAGCACGCCGGCGACGCCGACCCGTACCGTGTAAGCGGGGCGGAGGTCGAGGCAAGCCAGGGGAGCACGGACAAGCCGGACACCGAGGATGCGGGTGACTCGAACTCAGTCGATGACAGACTCGACGACTGATGCCGTGACGGCTGGCGCGCTCGTCGACGCCCGCGCCGCCGCCGAGTTGTTATCGGCCGTCGATTCCGTCAGCGTGGTGTGCCACGTCTTCCCCGATGCCGACACCATCGGCGCCGGGCTGGCGTTGGCGCTGGTGCTCGACCACGCCGGCACGGAGGTCGAGGTCAGCTTCGCTGAGCCCGCG
Organism: Mycobacterium sp.; assembly: GCA_020438915.1. Lineage (GTDB taxonomy): Bacteria > Actinomycetota > Actinomycetes > Mycobacteriales > Mycobacteriaceae > Mycobacterium. The sequence continues at coordinate 10,673 of JAGQTR010000186.1, read as the reverse complement.
CAGCTGCCCGAGTCGTTGCAGTCATTGCCCGGCGGCCATCTGCTGGTAGCTCCCGAGGATCTGCGTCCGGACGCCGACCTGGTGGTCACCGTGGACATCCCCAGCGTGAACCGCCTGGGAGCCCTGCGTGATTGCGCGGCACCGGACCGGCACGTGCTGGTCATCGATCATCACGCGTCCAACAATCTGTTCGGGACGGCGAACTACGTCGATCCGACGGCGGATTCGACGACGATGCTGGTCGCCGAACTCCTCGACGCCTGGGGCAAGCCGATCGACGCCGGTGTCGCGCACTGCCTGTACGCGGGGTTGACGACCGACACCGGCTCGTTCCGGTGGGCCAGTGCCCGGGCCCACCGGCTGGCCGCGCGCCTGGTCGAGACCGGCGTCGATAACGCCGCGATCAGCCGTACCCTGCTGGACACCCACCCATTCGCGTGGCTGCCGATGCTGTCGCGGGTCTTGGGCTCGGCGCGACTGCTGCCCGACGCCGCTGACGGCCGCGGGCTGGTGTATGCCGTGGTCAGCAACCAGGAGTGGCTCGACGCACGACCCGAGGAAGTGGAAAGCATCGTCGACATCGTGCGCACCACCGAGCAGGCCGAGGTGGCTGCGGTGTTCAAGGAAATCGAGCCGCGGCACTGGTCGGTGTCGATGCGCTCGAGGTCCCTGGACCTCGCGTCGGTGGCCAGCGCATTCGGCGGGGGCGGACACCGGCTCGCTGCCGGCTACTCGGCCGCCGGACCTGCCGAGGACGTGGTGGCCGCGCTCGCCGCCGCTCTCAGCTGATCCGATTCCCCGCGAACGCGCGTGTCTGCCCGCGACACGCCGCTGCCTGCTGTGCAATTGCGCCCGCTCGCCGGCGGTGAGGGTGCCCGCCAGGTCAGGGTCGGGTGCCGACAACCGTCCACGCCGGCCGCCGTCCACTTTCGTGGCTGGAGACTGTGACGTCGACAAGTCCCGCACTGCGACACAGTGCGGCAAAGGACTGAGCCTGCTGGGACGTCCACCCGTGGCTGGCGAATCCGGTGGCGCCGGGCTGGCATTGGCGTTCGACGGCGAGCAACCGGCCACCGGGCGAAAGCACGCGACGTATCTCGGTGAGTGCTTCGGTGACGTCGCGCCAATGATGCACGGTGGCCAGTGCCCACACGACCGTCGCCGATCCGGCCGGTAGCGGCAACGATTCGGCACTGCCCTCGGCCCACCGCACAGTGTGGTCACGGGTCCGCAGCCGCGCCACCCGCAGCATCGAGGGAGATGGGTCGACGCCGGTTGCTCGTGCACCCCGCCGGGCGGCTTCCCGGACGGCGTTGCCCGGCCCGCATCCGATGTCGACGACGTGGTCTTCGGTCGAGATCTGGGTCAGATCGGCAGCCAGCCTGGCGTAGGCACTACCGGTCAGCAGGAAGACGGCCGCAAACAGACTTCCGGTGATACCGCTGAAGCCCGGATGATCGGCGTGGTGGTTGACTGCCAAGGATTCCGCATCGCTCATGGGTCAAGTGTTCCGGTTCGACCGGGGTTGACGTCAAGTGGCACGCCGATCGGTGGTGAGCGCGCGGAGACTGTCAGCGCACTTGGGCGCGACCGCGCTCGATGACCGAGCTGCGGCTGGCAGCGATGTCATCACCGGAGGTGCTCTTCATCCACTCCCGGGCCGCCTCCGCCTCCAGCCACAGTGCACCGCTGCTCTGCGCGTCGTCGATGCGGTGGTAGGACGCCAGCAGAGCGCGCACCGACTTCTGATTGTTGCCGACGATCGAGGTGGCGATCTGGCGCGCGGTGTCGAGAAGTTCGCTGTGGGGCACCACTTGGGTGACGAGTCCGGTGCGCAGTGCCTCCTCGGCGGACAAATAGTCGCCGGTCATACTCATCCGGCGCGCCATCCCGACCCCGACCTTCTGCGGAAGCCGCACCGAAAGACCCCAGGTCGGTAGCAGTCCGACCCGTGCGTGGGTGTCGGCGAAGCGGGCCGACTCCGAGGCGATGAGAATGTCGCAGTACAGCGCGATCTCCAGACCGCCGGTCACCGCAGCCCCGTTGATGGCCCCGATCACCGGTTTGGTCATCGGCGGCCACTTCGGCGAGATGTCGGGAAGCGCCGAATGCTCACCCAATTCTTTGAGGTCGAGCCCCGCGCAGAACACCGGGTCGGTTCCGGTGAGGATGACCACGTCGACCTCCGCATCGTCCTGCGCATCGCGAAGGGCCTGGAAGAATCTGCTCCGCAGAGCCGACGACAGTGCGTTACGCGCGGCCGGCCTGTTCAGGGTGAGCATCCGGATCCGGTCACAGGTGTCGATCAGCAAGATATCGGCGGTCTCGTCGGCGGTCTGGGAAGCGGACGAGCTGGCGGCAGTGGTCATCGGCTCACCGTATCGACTCCCCGGAACCCGCGCCTATCGTGGAGCTCATGTGCCGAAATATCACCGAGCTGCGAGGCTTGGAACCGGCGGCCACGGACGAAGAGATCGAGGCCGCGGCCCGCCAGTACGTGCGCAAGGTCAGCGGTGTGACCCGGCCATCGGGCGCCAACATCGATGCATTCGAGACCGCGGTCGCCGAAGTCGCCGGCGCGACGCAGCGGCTGCTCGCCGGGCTGCAGCCGCGACGGCAGCCGCCGAAAACCGTACCGCCGCTGCGGCGACCCGAGGTTCGTGCCCGCCTCACAGCCCCATGACGTCTCCGGCGGGCAGGATCAGCCGCGACGACTCGCCGAGGTGCACGGTGTGCCGGGCGGTGGCGACGCGGGTCGCGCTGACGACGGGCTCACCGGTGCCGAGGTTGCGCACGAAGCGTGGATGGGAACCGCCGGCAACCAGAACCCGCAGTCGGCTGCCCGCCGGGAAGACACGCGCGATCGGATCGAGATCGATTCTGACGGTGCCCGACGCCGGTGCCGAGGCGCGGTATCCGTCGCTGACATTGCGCGAGCGGCCGTGTTGGTCGACCTGGCTGATGCGGACGAACAGATCGTTGTGCGGGTTGGCGCACGCGTGCGATAGCTCCAGGGCCGGGGTCCCGACGACGTAGAGATCGGTCGGCAGCGGGTCACCGGTGAACGTCAGCACGTCGGCGCGCCGGGCCAGCGCGGTGTCGTCGCGGTAGCCACCCGCCGGGGACAGCAACCGGCCGCCGACGGTGGGTGTCGGGTCGGCCGGGTTGTAGACGAACGTCGCGCAGCCACCGGAATCCGGGACGTCCCGGGCGAGTCGGCCGGCCGGTTGCAGATAGAGCACCCGTTGTGGCATCGGCGGCGGCCATTGGCTCAGCTCGAGCCAGCCACCCCGGTCGGCCGGCCCGTCGACGTGTATTCGCACCGGTGCGGGCCGCTGCGCGGGGGCACCGCCGAGGTGGGTGCCCAGCCAATCCAGGGTTTCGCGAACCACGGTCGGACCGGCCTTGGTCATCATCTGTCCGTGGGTCCACGGTCCGACTGTCAATCCGGTCGTCACCCCGCGGCTGGTCAACCGGTCGTACTGCTCAAGCGTCTGTTCGAGGAACAAGTCCTGCCAACCGGTCAGCAGCAGCACCGGGATCTCGGTGCGCTCCAGCGCCGCGTGCAGCTGCAATCTGGTCCAAAACGGATCCTCGGCGTGCGGGTGCTCGAGCCACGACTCGAACCAGGGCGCTCCGTCGGCGAGCATCGCGCGGCTGGACTCACCGAGCGGTAAGCCCAGCGCGGCCCGGTCGACCAGTCGCTGGGCCCGCGCCTGCCGCCACAAGACACGCAACCTGCGCGGGTCTTCCTGGTGGGCGACCAGATCGCTCCAACCCAGGAAGTCGTTGAGTCCGAAAGATCCGGTACCCCAGCGGGGTCCGCTGACGTCGTGGGGTCCCACGGTGACCACCGCTGCTTTGAGCTCCGGCGGCGGATCGGTGAGCAGGGCCCACTGGGTGAATCCCAGGTAGGAGAGGCCAACCGTGCCGAACGTCCCGGTGAACCATGGCTGGTCGCGCAGCCAGGCCACGGTGTCGGCGCCGTCGTCGATCTCGCACACCATCGGATCGAAATCGCCACCGGAGCCGAAGGTTCCGCGCACGCTCTGGATCAGCACGTGGTATCCGCGGGCGGCATACACCGAACCGAACATCGTGGCGAAAGGCCAGGAACGCCCGTAGGGTCCGCGAACCAGCAGGGTGCCGGCCGGCCCCGACGCTCCCGCGGTACGGGGAACGTAGTGGTCGGCCAGCAGTTCGACGCCATCGCGCATCGGCACCCGGAGTCGGCGGTCGACGACGAAGTCGGTGGTCGGCGGCGGCACCCCGAGCAGGTTGCTCAGCTGTCGGTGAAGTGCTTGGCGCAGCGTCGATCGTCGAAGTGGCGCGGTCACTTTTGGCGCGGCGGTCACGCGTCCGAGGCTACGCACGGCCGGAGTCTGAGATTTCGGTGAGACCCGTGTTACGGCCATGACACGGATTCTTCGCAATAGCCGGAGGCCATGTCTGGCGAGATGTTTACTGTGTCGACACCGCTACATCGAGGTCAGGTTCATGCGCTTTATCGATTTCAACGCCAAGACACCGCTCATCGGGATGTCGATGGTTTTCTTGGCGATGGCGATCGTGGCTGTCACTGCCTACCTGCACGCGGGCTGGTATTCGATCATCGGCTACGCGGCCGCCGCTGCCATTGCGGTATTCGGATTCGTCTTCACGTTCCGCGATATTCCGACGCCGCCGCACGACGCGAATGGTACGGAAGTCCCGAACTCGGTCTCCGACCGCTGAACCATCCTGAAATCGATGAATGGAGCGGTCTGACGATGACCACCACACAGGGCCCGCTCGCTGGCGATTTATCAGCCCTCACCAGCGAAGATGCTGGCTACCACAAGTCCCTGAAACCGCGGCAACTGCAGATGATCGCGATCGGCGGCGCCATCGGCACCGGCTTGTTCCTGGGCGCCGGCGGGAGGCTGGCCAGCGCCGGCCCGGGACTGTTTCTCATTTACGGCATCTGCGGTGTCTTCGTTTTCCTCATTCTGCGCGCGATGGGTGAGCTGGTACTGCACCGGCCGTCATCGGGATCCTTCGTTTCCTATGCCCGCGAATTCTTCGGCGAGCGAGCCGCCTACGTCGCCGGGTGGATGTACTTCCTGAACTGGGCCATGACCGCCATCGTCGATTCCACCGCCATCGCCACCTATTTCCGGTTCTGGACTGCCTTCGACGTCATCCCGCAGTGGACGATCGCGTTGATCGCACTGGCGCTGGTCCTGGGGGTGAATCTGATATCGGTCACCATCTTCGGCGAGCTCGAGTTCTGGGCCGCCATGGTGAAGGTGGTGGCCCTGTTGACCTTCCTCGTCGTGGGAACGATCTTCCTGGCCGGGCGCTATGACGTCGACGGACACTCGACGGGGTTCAGCGTGCTGGCCCAGAGCGGCGGCCTTTTCCCGGTCGGTCTGCTTCCCCTGGTGATCGTCACCTCTGGCGTGGTCTTCGCCTACGCGGCAGTCGAGCTCGTCGGCACGGCGGCCGGTGAAACAGCCGAGCCGGAGAAGATCATGCCGCGGGCAATCAACTCGGTGATCGCTCGTATTGCGCTGTTCTACGTCGGCTCGCTCTTCTTACTCGGCCTGCTGCTGCCCTACACCGCCTATTCGGCCGGTGAGAGCCCGTTCGTGACTTTCTTCGACAAGATAGGGGTCGCCGGGGCCGGCACGATCATGAACATCGTCGTCCTGACCGCGGCGTTCTCCAGCCTCAACGCCGGGCTCTACTCCACCGGCCGCATCCTGCGGTCAATGGCGATGAGCGGCAGCGCGCCGAAGTTCACCTCGCGGATGTCCAGCCGGGGTGTGCCATACGGCGGAATCTGCCTGACCGCCGCGATCGGGTTGGTCGGCGTGCTGCTCAACGGTGTGGTGCCTTCGATGGCGTTCGAGATCGTGCTCAACATGGCGGCGTTGGGCATCCTGGCATCCTGGGTGACCATCGTTGTCTGCCAACTCCAGCTGTTCCGCTGGTCTAAAGAGGGCAGGATGTCTCGCCCGGCGTTTCGGATGTGGGGGGCGCCCTACACCGGATACCTCACGCTGGCGTTCCTGTTCGCGGTGCTGATTCTGATGGGCTTCGACTATCCGATCGGCACCTGGACTGTCGCCAGCCTGCTGATCATCGGACCCGCCCTCGTCGCCGGCTGGTACCTGGTTCGCGACCGCGTCCAGGAGATCGCCCGGGAGCGAATCGGCTTCACCGGCGCGTTCCCGGTCGTGGCGAACCTTCCGCCGCCGCGTGACCGAAAGAAGAAAGACTGAGCACCACCCGGTCAGCTCATTCTGGTCGACCACTGGTTGCCGGAAGGCCGACGCCACCGGGGCCACCAGTAGGCTGATCAGTTGTGACCAGTGACGACCGACGTCCAACGTTGTGGGCCGTCAGTGACCTCCATACCGGACACACCGGCAACAAGCCGGTGACCGAGTCGCTGCACCCATCCTCGCCCGACGACTGGCTGATCGTGGCCGGCGATGTTGCCGAGCGCACCGATGAGATCCGCTGGGCGCTGGATCTGCTGCGCAAGAGATTCGCCAAGGTCATCTGGATACCGGGCAACCACGAGTTGTGGACGACCAACCGTGATCCGATGCAGATCTTCGGCAAAGCCCGCTACGACTACCTGGTCAACATGTGCGACGAGATGGGAATCGTCACACCGGAACACCCGTTTCCGGTCTGGACCGAGGAAGGCGGCCCGGCGACCATCGTGCCGATGTTCCTGCTGTACGACTACTCGTTTCTGCCCGACGGCGCGGGCACCAAGGCCGAGGGCCTGGCGATCGCCAAGGAACGCAACGTCGTGGGCACCGACGAGTATCTGCTGTCCGCCGAGCCGTACTCGACCCGCGACGCGTGGTGCCGCGATCGGGTCAACTACACCCGCAAGAGACTCGAGGACCTGGACTGGATGATGCCGACCGTCCAGGTCAACCACTTCCCGATGGTGCGCGAACCCTGCGAAGCGATGTTCTACCCGGAGTTCTCCTTATGGTGCGGAACCACCGCGACCGCCGATTGGCACACTCGCTACAACGCCGTCTGCTCGGTCTACGGCCACCTCCACATTCCACGCACCACCTGGTATGACGGGGTGCGGTTCGAGGAAGTCTCGGTCGGTTACCCGCGGGAATGGCGCCGTCGCAGGCCGTATCGCTGGCTGCGCCAGATCCTGCCCGACCCGAAGTACACGCCGGGCTACCTCAACGAGTTCGGCGGGCATTTCCAAATCACCCAGGAGATGCGGGACCACGCCGTGAAGATGCAGGATCGGATCGCGAGCCGGCGGGCATGATCGCGGCGACCATGCTTGCCCGGGTGCTGCCGGGCTCCCTCGACGCGCTGGCCGCCGCCGAGATGTACTCCGACCCGGTCGAACTCGCTGCGCTGCCCGAGGAGGAGCCGCTCATCGCCAAGTCGGTGGCCAAGCGGCGCAACGAGTTCATCACGGTGCGCTACTGCGCGCGCCAGGCGCTGGTGGGTCTGGGGATGGAGCCGGTGCCGATCCTCAAGGGCGAGAAAGGCGAACCGTGCTGGCCCGAGGGAGTCGTGGGCAGCCTGACCCACTGTGAGGGGTTCCGTGGCGCTGCGGTAGGCCGCCGCGAGGAGGTCCGGTCGGTGGGCATCGACGCCGAACCGCACGATGTCCTGCCCCGCGGTGTCCTCGACGCGATCAGCCTGCCGGTCGAACGTCAGGAGCTGCGGACGCTACCTCCCGACGTGCATTGGGACCGGGTCCTGTTCTGCGCCAAGGAGGCGACGTACAAGGCGTGGTTTCCGTTGACGCGGCGGTGGCTGGGCTTCGAGGACGCGCACATCGTGTTCGACGTCGACGCCTCGGGACAGTCGGGGACGTTCACCTCCGAGATTCTGATCGATGCCGCCGCACTGTCCGGCCCACCGCTGACCACGATGGCGGGACGGTGGTCGGTGCGCACCGGGATCGCGCTGACCGCGATCGTGCTGTGACGGGCAACCGCGGTTCCACCCCCGGATCGGTGGCCCCCGGCTTGGTGGTAGTCGACAAGCCGGGTGGAATGACCAGCCATGACGTCGTGGGGCGGTGCCGGCGATTCTTCGGCACCCGCAAGGTCGGACATGCGGGGACGCTCGATCCGATGGCCACCGGTGTTCTCGTCATCGGCATCGAGCGGGCGACCAAGATCCTGGGTCTGCTGACCGCGACCGAAAAGTCGTATTCGGCGACGATCCGTCTCGGGCAGACAACGTCCACCGAGGACGCCCAAGGTGCTGTCCTGCAGTCGGTGTCGGCCCACCACATCACCGACGCGCAGATTGAAGCCGCGATCGCGCCGTGGCGCGGCGACATCGATCAGATCCCGTCGGCGGTCAGCGCGATCAAGGTCGACGGCACGCGAGCCTACAAACTCGCCCGGGAGGGCCACACAGTGGAGTTGAAGCCGCGCCGCGTGCGGGTCGATCGCTTCGAGGTGCTCGAGGTTCGGCGCGGCACCGAGTGCATCGATGTGGATGTTGCAGTGGATTGTTCGAGCGGAACCTACGTGCGCGCACTCGCCCGAGATGTCGGCGCCGGGTTGGGAGTCGGGGGGCACCTGACCGCGCTGCGACGCACCCGCGTGGGCACCTTCGGCCTGGAGCAGGCCCGCACGCTGGACCAGCTCGAGGAGGCGCCGCGGTTGTCCCACAGCCTCGATGAGGCCTGCCTGCGAGTGTTTCCGCGCCGAGACGTCACCCAGAGCGAGGCTGAAGACGTCAGTCACGGACGCGCGCTGCCACCGGCCGGCCTCGAGGGTGTGTACGCCGCGACAACCGCGGATGGACGAGTCGTCGCGCTGTTGGAAGACGCCAGCTCACGAACGAAGAGCGTGGTCGTGGTGCGGCCCGCGACGCTGTGACCCGGATGCTAGGCGTAGAGCTCCTGGAACTGGATGATCGACTTCTCGATGTCGCCCTTGACCGCACGTACTGCGGCGCCGCCGATCGGTCCGAATAGCGGAGCCCCGCCCAGGTCCATCCGCACCGTGAAGGTGCAGCCAGCCCCGATCGAGGCGACCCTCATCGTCAGCGAGTACTTGGTGCCGCCGACGCCCGCACCGCTGATCTCGAGTCTGGACGGCGGATCGAAGGTGCGTACCGTCCAGGTGACGCGGTTGCGCATGCCTTTTGCGCCGGCCACACCGACGATTTGCGCTCCCACGCTGAGTTCGTCGGGCAGATCCGAACGCCACCCCTGGTGCATGGTCATCCAGTCGCCCAGGGTGGCCAGGTTGGAGGCGCGGGCCCAGGCCTCGTCTGCCGGTATCGGCAGCGACCGGGACAACTCGAGCTTGGCCATTGACGAATCCTCCTAGGCGACGATCCAGATGGCTTGCGCGGCCGGGCTTCCCAGTTCGACGGTGGCTGCGGCGTCTTCGTCGGGGCCGGCGGCGCCCGGATTGTCGACAGTAACCGAGATCATTCCGGCGAAGTCGCGGCGGGCGACGACGCGCAACCGGGAATCAAGGCTGATCCCGACGGTGTCGAAGTATCGCAGCATCTCGGGGTCGGCGTCGGAGATGCGCGCGACGGTGCCGGTGTCGCCGTCGGAACACATCGACAGCTGACGCGCCGGGGGTGTCGGCACCCGGCCGTCGGCCGCCGGTATCGGATCTCCGTGAGGATCGCGGGTCGGGTAACCGAGTTTGGCGTCGATCCGGTCCAGCATCAGGTCCGACACCGCGTGCTCGAGTACCTCGGCCTCATCGTGCACTTCGTCCCAGCTGTAGCCGAGCTCTCGCACCAGGAATGTCTCCATCAATCGGTGGCGGCGGACCATCGCCAACGCCGCACGCCGTCCGGCGTCGGTCAGCGTCACCGCGCCGTACTTCTCGTGGTCGACCAGACCCTGGTCGGCGAGCTTGCGGATCGACTCCGACGCCGTGCTTGCCGACACCCCGATACGTTCAGCGAGCAATTTGGTGCTGACCTTCTCGTGTGACCATTCCTGGGCGGTCCAGATGACTTTCAGGTAATCCTGCGCCACCGTCGTCAGATCGCGGGACTCGTCGTCAGGACTCACAGCACAAAGTTTAGGCAGTCATCACCGGATCTGGTGGTGTTGGTGGTCGGGCATCGCGGACTGGTCGTAGGCTAACGGCGTGCAGCGCTGGCGGGGGCAGGACGAAATCCCCACCGACTGGGGCCGGTGTGTCGTCACGATCGGCGTATTCGACGGTGTCCATCGCGGCCACCAGGAGCTGATCAGCCGTGCCGTGAAGGCTGGGCGATCGCGAGGTGTGCCGACGGTGTTGATGACGTTTGACCCGCACCCGATGGAGGTCGTGTTCCCGGGCAGCCATCCCGCGCAGCTCACCACCCTTACCCGGCGGGCAGAGCTGGTGGAGGAGATGGGCATCGATGTCTTTCTCGTCATGCCATTCACCGCTGACTTCATGAAGCTCACCCCCGACCGATACGTACATGAACTACTGGTCGAGCGGCTACACGTGGTCGAGGTCATGGTCGGCGATAACTTCACATTCGGAAAGAAGGCGGCAGGCAACGTGGACCTGCTCCGAAACGCCGGCGAGCGGTTCGGCTTCGCGGTGGAGTCGCTGGCCTTGGTTTCCGAGGCCGCCGAAACCACCCGAGACGAGACGGTGACGTTCTCGTCGACCTATATCCGCTCCTGCGTCGACGCCGGCGAC
>JAGQTR010000185.1 GCA_020438915.1 Mycobacterium sp. | reverse complement strand
CGGCGGGACCCGGATGCAGGAGGGGACGGTGGCGTTCCTGCAGATGGTCAAGATCGCCGCTGCCGTCGAACTGCACAAGCGGGCGCACCTGCCCTATCTCGTCTACCTGCGCCACCCCACCACCGGCGGGGTATTCGCCTCCTGGGGCTCACTCGGTCACGTCACCGCCGCCGAACCCGGTGCGTTGATCGGGTTCCTCGGCCCCCGGGTCTACGAACACCTCTACGGCGAACCGTTCCCCCCCGGCGTCCAAACCGCGGAGAACCTGCAACGCCATGGCGTCATCGACGCAGTGGTCCCCCTCGACGTGTTGCGCGCGACACTGGATCGCACCCTCAAGGTCGTCTCCGATGCGCCCGGAGACGTCCCGCAGGCACCGGGGCGCGAAAGCCTGCCGGATATCCCGGCGTGGCAGTCGGTTCAGGCGTCGCGGCGTCTGGACCGACCCGGGGTCGGGTACCTGTTGCGGCACGGCACCACCGACCGGGTATTGCTGTCGGGATCCGGAGGGCAGGAGCGGTGGGCCCACGCGCGCAGCGCAGGGGACGACCCGGGAAGCATCGGGGGAATCGGCGAGGCCGCGACCACCGTCCTGGCGTTGGCAAGATTCGGCGGTCAACCCGCCGTGGTGCTGGGCCAACAGCGGGTGTTGGGCGGCTTGGTCGGCCCGGCGGCGCTGCGGGAGGCCCGCCGCGGCATGGCGTTGGCGGCCGGGCTGAAGTTGCCGCTCGTCCTGATCATCGACACCGCAGGCCCGGCGCTGTCCGCCGAGGCCGAGCAGGGCGGTCTGGCGAGTGAGATCGCCGGATGCCTGGCCGACCTGGTCACGCTGGACACGCCGACGGTGTCGGTGCTGCTCGGGCAGGGCAGCGGCGGACCCGCACTGGCGATGGTGCCCGCCGACCGGGTGCTGGCCGCGCTGCATGGCTGGCTGGCGCCGCTGCCACCGGAGGGCGCCAGCGCGATCGTTTACCGCGACGTCGACCATGCCCCGGAACTGGCTGCCGCACAAGGCATCCGGTCGTCTGACCTGTTGCGCAACGGCATCGTCGACGCGATCGTTGGCGAACACCCCGATGCCGCCGACGAACCCGGGCAGTTCACCCGGCGGCTGTCGGCCACCATCGCAGACGAATTGCACCGACTGCGGTCGGTCCCCGAGGAGCAGCGATTGACCGCCCGATTCGAGCGCTACCGACGCATCGGACTGCCTTCCTGACGTTCAGGCTGCGCTGGCGGCGAGAAAGCGCGAGTGACACGCGCCCGCAGCGCAGTCTCGATGCGATCAGCCGCGGTCTGCCCTCGCGACGAACGCCACGAGTTCTGCGCTGTCGGCTATCAGCGCCGCAGCCTTGGCGACGACGTCGCCGCTGATCCAGTCCTTCTGGGTCACGTTCTGCATCACCATGAAGGACCGGCGGCGAAGATGCTCGGCGTGCTCGTGGCCGGCGTATTCGGAGTAGCCGCGGGGCATCGCCCGCAGTGAATCGTCGTCGGACAACGCCCGGTGGCGATCAGCCAGCCCATCCACCACCGCGGTGAACTCGGCTGCCCGCTCGATGATCTGGTCGCGGACGGGAGCCAGGCGGGCCGGGCTGAGCTGGTGGTGACCGCAGGCAAGGAATCCGCCGCCATCCGCGAGGTGCAGGTAGGCCACGCCGGCGTTATCACGCTTATCTCCCGTCGGGGTCAACAGACCGCCGACGGCTGTCTTGTAGGGCGACTTGTCCTTGGAGAAACGCACATCACGGTTGATCCGGAACATCGTCTCGCGCCCGCCGTGCAGTTCCCACGGACCACCCACTGTGGCATCGGCCGCGGCTTCCAGCGCCTCGACGAACGGCCCGCGGACGTGACGTTCGTAGTCGTCACGGCGCGCGTCGAACCAGGCCTTGTCGTTGTTCTCGGCCAGGCCGCGTAGAAAAGTAAAGGTCGCAGTGCTGAATCCAAGCGTCGCGGTCATCCCCAACATCCCAACACCTGGAAATGGGCCGTGTCCAGGCCCACCTCAACCCGGGCGTAGGGTCGCTGCGATGGAGGACCGAGCCGACGGAAAGGCCGATGCCGGCCAGCTCACCGGTGTCTCCGAAACCGCGCTGTTGACGCTCAACGGCCGGGCGCATCAGGCGCGGCATCGGGACGCGATCATCGATGATCCGATGGCCATCAAGCTCGCCGATGCCATCGACTGCGACTTCGACAAGTTCGGTCGCAGGGGCCAGGAGATGGCCTTGCGGTCACTGGCGTTCGACAGGTGCGCGACGCAGTATCTGACCGAGCATCCGGCCGCCACCGTGGTGGCATTGGCCGAAGGCCTGCAGACCAGCTTCTGGCGGCTCAACGCCGTGCTCCCCGACCCGCAATTCCGTTGGCTGACGATTGATTTCGAGCCCGTTATCGAACTGCGGCGGAGGTTGCTGCCGCCGACACCGCGGACCTCGGCCCTGGCGCAGTCCGCCCTGGACTACAGCTGGATGGATCGGGTGGACAGCGGCAATGGCGTCTTCATCACCGCCGAGGGGCTGCTGATGTACCTGCAACCCGAAGAATCGATGGGTCTCATCACCGAGTGCGCGCGGCGATTTCCGGGCGGACAGATGATCTTCGATCTGCCGCCGACCATCCTCAAGAAGCTCGCGCCCAAGGGTGTGCGGGCATCGCGGCACTACCGCGTCCCACCGATGCCGTTCAGCCTGTCACCACGTCAACTATCGGCGCTGGCCGACACGGTCCCCGGCATCCGTGCGGTGCACGACCTGCCCATGCCCAAAGGCCGCGGCCTGTTCTTCAATACCCTGTTTCCCGCCGTCTGGCAGCTGCCGCTGATCCGACAGGTTCGCGGCGCATACACGATGCTGGAGTTCGGCTGACCGGGCCTGCTCGCCTCACAACGTCGCCTTCTCACCGGCCGTTCACCCCATAGCGAGTGCGGTCAGCATCCCCACGCACGTCAACAGGCTCAACGGCAGCCGCAGAAGGCTACGACGGGTCCACCGGACAGCGGCCGCTTCATCGACCTTCGCCGGATCCTTCCGTTCGAACGTCAGCGCCTCGGGAATCAGGTCGACCAGCGACCAGATCCGCATCGCCGCATGGCTCACCAACGCCACCAGCAAGGCCGCGCGCACCTCCGCGTCGCGCCACGCCACGATCAGCGCCACCACCAGCAGCACCTCGAACAGCACGTGCATGGGCAACCAGAATCGCACCCGCTTGATACCCCCGTTGTGCGCCTGGATGATGCCCGGCCGTTTGGGCCAAAACGGGTCGACGACCAGCGCCTCGTAAAGCCCACCTCCCAGCGAAGCGCAAGCCAGCAGCGTTGTGACGGCGATCAGGACGAGAGTCGGTGTGCCCACACCTGCCGATTATCCTGGCTTCACCATGGCTGACATCCACCCGTTCCGAATCGCTGTGCCCGATGATGTCCTGGCCGACCTCAAAGACCGATTGCGGCGCACCCGATGGCCGGAGCGCGAATGCGTGGATGACTGGAACCAGGGAATCCCGCTGGCCTACACCCGCACGCTGGCCGAGTACTGGGAACACGAGTACGACTGGCGCGCAAGGGAAGCCGCGCTCAACCGGTTCGACCAGTTCACCACCGAAATCGACGGGCTGACCATTCACTTCATCCACCGGCGGTGCACCCGAGGGGATGGGTTCCCGGTGATCATCACCCACGGCTGGCCGGGATCGATCGTGGAGTTCGCCAAGGTGATCGAACCGCTCAACGACGCCGGGTTCGACGTCGTGTGCCCGTCCCTGCCCGGCTACGGATACTCGGGCAAACCGACGGCCAGCGGTTGGGGGGTCGAGCATATCGCCGAGGCATGGGACGAGCTGATGGTGCGACTGGGGTACTCCCGCTACGGCGCGCAGGGCGGTGACTGGGGTGCGATGGTGACCACCCAGATCGGTCGCAACGCCCGCCACTGCGTGGCAATCCACACCAATATGCCGTTCGGCCGGCCGCCCAAGGATCTCGGCGAGCCGACTGCCGACGAGGCCGCTGCCCTCGCGCGCCTCCGTTACTACCGGGATTGGGATTCGGGCTACGCCAAACAACAGTCGACCCGACCACAGACGCTGGGCTACGGCTTGGTCGACTCGCCGGTCGGGCAGTTGGCCTGGATCGTCGAGAAGTTCCGGTCGTGGATGGACTGTGACGGTCACCCCGAAAACGTGCTGTCCAAGGACGAATTGCTCGACAACGTGATGCTGTACTGGACCGCGGGCACAGGCGCATCATCGGCGCGGCTGTACTGGGAAAGCTTCGGCAGCTTCGCCGGCGGCGAGCCGGTCACCCTCCCCACCGGCGTCGCGTCGTTCCCGAAGGAGATCCTGCGCCCGCCGCGGCACTGGTGCGAGAACAACTACAACATCACCCGCTGGACGGACATGCCGCGTGGCGGGCATTTCGCAGCCTTCGAGCAACCCGAACTCTTCGTCGAGGACGTCGCCGGGTTCTTCGCCGACTTCCGATAGCGCCGAGTGTGCCCACAGATCGCATTTGAGGCCAAAATCGCGATCTCACCGCACACTCGGCGAAGTGAGCAGCCGCCCCCTCAGGCCAGCGACTGCACCCAGGACCGGTGCAGTGCGGCGTAGTGGCCACCGTCGCGGGTGGTGAGCTCGTCGGGCGATCCGTCTTCGACGATGCGGCCGTGCTCGAGTACCAGGACCCGGTCGGCGATCTGCACCGTCGACAGCCGATGGGCGATCACCAGCGCGGTCCGATCGGCCAGCACCGTCTCCAACGCCCGCTGCACCATCCGCTCGCTGGGGATATCCAGAGACGACGTCGCTTCGTCCAGTATCAACACCGCCGGGTCGGCCAGAAACGCCCGCGCGAAGGCGACGAGTTGCCGTTGCCCCGCCGAGAGTCGACCGCCCCTCTTGGCGACGTCGGTGTCATAACCCTCAGGTAACGCCTCGATGAAGGTGTCCGCGCCGACAGCGACGGCGGCGGCGCGGACCTCGTCGTCGGCGGCATCCGGCCTGCCGAAGCGGATATTGTCGGCAACGGTCCCGCCGAACAGGAAATTCTCCTGGGTCACCATCACCACGTGCCGACGTAACTCGGCCTGAGCCAGCTCGCGCAGGTCGACCCCATCGAGGGTGACCGACCCCGACACCGGATCGTAGAACCGCGTCACCAGCTTGGCGATCGTCGACTTGCCCGCACCCGTCGTCCCGACCAACGCCACCGTCTGCCCCGCGGGCACCACCAGGTCGAGCTCAGGTAAGACCGGTCGGCCGCGCGCATACTCGAACTGCACGCGACGCAAGGCGATCTCACCACCGACAGCGGCCAGCGTGACCGGCTGCTCCGGATCGTCGATGCCGGGCTTCTCCGCGAGGACGCCGGCGAGCTTCTCCAGCGCCGAAGACGCGGACTGGAACGTGTTGAAAAACTGTGAAATCTCCTGCATCGGCTCGAAGAACATCCGAAGGTACAGCAGGAATGCCGCCAGCGTGCCAATCGTCATCTCACCCTGGAGCACCCGGTAGCCGCCGTAGAGCAGCACCACACCGGTGGTGATGTTGCCGACCAGCTTGACGCCGGGCATGAACACCGCCAGCAGCTTGAACGTCTTCTCGTTGATCGCCCGGTAGCGGTCGGCGACTTCGGAGAAGATCTCCTGGTTGCGCGGCTCCCGCCGGTACGCCTGCACCGCCTTGATACCGGTCATGGTCTCGACGAACTGCACGATGACCAGCGCCGAGATCTCGCGTACCTCGCGATAAATCGTCGATGACTCCCGGTGGAACCACCAAACCAGCACCACCAGGACAGGAAACGCCGCCAGACACATCAGACCGAGCTTGACGTCGAGGAACACCAACAGCGCCGCGGTACCGAACAGCGTGAGCACCGCGGTGATCAGGCTGTCGAACCCGGTCTCCAGCATGTCCTGGATCGCTTCGACGTCGTTGGTGGACCGGCTGACCACCCGCCCGGACGTGTAGCGGTCGTGAAACGCAATGTCCAGACGGCCGAAATGGCGGAAGACCCGTCTGCGCAGCTCTAAGAGCGCTTCCTGGCCGATTCGTCCCGAGCGGCGCAGGAAGAACATCCGGCTGGTTGCCTGAACCGCCACCACCGCACCCAATGCGGCCACGATCATCATCAGCGTGTGCGCCGGTCCACCGTCGACCAGCGGTGGGATCCCGTCATCGATACCCTTCTGCACCAGCAACGGAACCGACAGCCGGGCAGCGTTTTCCACCACCACGATGACAGCCAGCACGACCAGGGCCCCTCGGTAGGGCCGAAGCAATGACCCCAGCAGCGCGCGGGCCTCGCGCCGTCGAGGCACCGTCTCATCGATAGGCAGGCCAGCCTGCTCGTCGAACTTGCCGCGCCAATGCGGCTGCGCCGTCATGGCCGTTTCTCCAGGATCTCGCGCTCCAGCCAGCCGCGGTCGTCGCCACCGTGCCCGCGCACGCGCAGTTCGTCGTCGTCCCATAGGCAGTTCCGCTCCGCACCGTCGTCGAGTTCATCATCGGCGGCCAAGAGATACCGGTACTCAGGGACCTCGGCGAGCAATTGGGCATGGGTGCCGACGTGGGTGATGGTCCCGTTCTGCAGCAGGGCGACCCGGTCGGCGAGCAGCACCGTCGATGCTCGGTGCGCCACCACGATCCCGGTCACCGCATGCAGCACCCGGCGCAACGCCTCTTCGACCACGGCCTCGGTGTGGATGTCCAGGGCGGACAGTGTGTCGTCGAGCACCAGAATCCTGGGGTGCGCCAGGATCGCTCGGGCTAGCGAAAGTCGTTGCCGCTGACCGCCGGACAGGCTCATGCCCTGTTCGCCGATCCGGGTCTCCAAGCCGAACGGCAGGTCGTAGACGAACTGTGCGGCGGCAACGTCGACGGCTTCGCGCAGTTCGGTGTCACTGGCTTGCGGGCGACCCAGACGTAGGTTCTCGGCGACCGACATCGAGAACAGCGTCGGATCCTCGAATGCGGTGGCCACCGCCCGACGCAGCGCTTCCAGCGAGAACTCGCGGATATCCTGCGAGTCGATGCGAATCTCGCCCTCGGTGACGTCGTACAGCCGGGAGAGCAGCCCGACCAGCACCGACTTGCCCGACCCGGTCGAGCCGACGAGTGCCAGCGTTTCGCCGGGTTCGACGGTCACGCTGACGTGACGCAGCGCCCAGTCGCCGGGCTCGGCGTCGGGAAACCGGAATCCGACATCCACCAGCTCGAGGCGTCCGCCGTCGGGGGTGCGATCCTGTGGACCGTCGACGATGTCGATTGGTGCGTCGAATATTTCGGCGATGCGGTTTGCCGCGGTGAAGGACTCCTGCGTCATCGACAGCAAGAACCCCAACGACGCGATCGGCCACACCAGCGACAGCATCATCGTGATGAAGGCAACGAGGGTGCCCATCGTCACGTAGCCATGACCCGCCGCGTAGGCACCGAAGCCGAGCACGACGATCAGGGTCAGGTTCGGGATGATCTCCAACAACGTCCAGAACTTCGCCGAGACCGAGACCCGGCTCACCTGGGTGTCGTACAGATCGGTCAATTGGTCATCGAACCGGTCATAGACGTAGTCCTCGCGACCGAACGACTTGACGACACGAAGACCCAGGGCGGCCTCTTCGACGTGGGTTGCCACATGCCCGGCCTGGTCCTGCGCGCGGCGGGACAGCCGCGTGTACTCCTGCTGGAAGTGCAACACCGTCAGCGTTATCGGCACGATCGAGACCAGCACGACCACCCCGAGCGGCCAGTACATGGCCAGAAGAATCGCGGTGACGACGACGATCTGCAGGATGTTGAGCATCAAGAAGATCAACCCGAACGACAGGAAACGACGAATCGTGCTCAGATCGTTCATGATTCGCGACAGCAGCTGACCGGACTGCCACTTACCGTGGAATGACATCGGCAGGATTTGCAGTCGCGCGTACATCTGTTTACGGATGTCGGCCTCGACGCCCATCGTGGCTCGGGCCACCAACCAGCGTCGGATGAACCACAGCACCGCCTCGGCGACCCCCACGCCCATCGCCGCGGCACCGAGCAGCCAGAGTCCCTGCTGGTCCTGATGCCGGACCGGACCGTCGATGACCGCCTTGGTCATCAGCGGGATCGCCACGGTGGCGCCGAGGCTGGCAAGAGCTACCACGATCATCGCCACCCAGCGAACGCGGTAGGGCATCAGGTAGGGCAACATCCGCCACAGATCCGAACTGGGCCCAGCCCGGGTGGACGGCGGCGCTATTGCCGGCGCCGCACGGAGCCCATTCGAGGATTCATTCACTTAGTAGATCTTCCCATTGCCTGCAAGCAGTTAACTTGCCCCCGGTTGCCCCAGGTGGATTCACCGTAGAACCTCAACAGCGGATGAGGTCAAAGCCTTCCCCGGCGCCAGGGCCAGCCGCATCGACGCTTGGCGCGCATGGCGGTCCGGCGCAGCATCCCGCGAGTCAGCCGATTCATCGGGCAAGATTGTGTGCATGGATAGTGGTGTGGGCTCGCCCAGAGTGCTCGTGGTCGATGACGATCCCGACGTGCTCGCCTCGCTCGAGCGGGGACTGCGACTGTCCGGGTTCGAGGTTTTCACCGCGGTCGACGGGGCTGAAGCACTGCGCAGCGCCACCGAGACCAGGCCCGACGCCATCGTCCTCGACATCAACATGCCCGTCCTCGACGGCGTCTCGGTGGTGACCGCGCTTCGCGCGATGGACAACGACGTGCCGGTGTGTGTGCTCTCGGCGCGATCCTCGGTCGACGACCGGGTCTCCGGGCTGGAGGCCGGTGCCGACGATTATCTGGTCAAGCCGTTCGTGCTGGCCGAACTGGTGGCGCGGGTCAAGGCGCTGCTGCGCAGACGCGGATCGACGGCGACCTTCTCCTCGGAGACCATCACGGTCGGCCCGCTTGAGGTCGACATCCCAGGCAGGCGCGCGCGGGTCAACGGGGTGGACGTCGACCTGACCAAGCGGGAGTTCGACCTGCTCGCCGTTCTGGCCGAGCACAAGACCGCAGTGCTGTCTCGCGCCCAGTTACTCGAGCTGGTATGGGGTTACGACTTCGCCGCAGACACCAACGTCGTCGACGTCTTCATCGGCTACCTGCGGCGCAAACTCGAGGCCAACGGTGCGCCCCGCTTGCTACACACCGTCCGCGGCGTGGGATTCGTTCTCCGGCAGCAGTAGGTCTGCGCCGCTCCCCGCCCCTTTGCTCCGCCGAGACTGAACGTTTTTGCGAGTTTTTCCAGAAATGTCACTCACAAGCTCAGCTTCGGCAGGTGTCAGCGGGTGGACAACAGGTCGATGACGAAGATGAGCGTC
>JAGQTR010000184.1 GCA_020438915.1 Mycobacterium sp. | reverse complement strand
TCGGGGTCGCAGACGCTCATCGGGGTGAAGGTGTCGCCGTGATAGCCGCCGCGCCAGGTCATCAGTCGGTGCTTGTCCCAACGGCCGACGCTGCGCCAGTACTGCAGCGCCATCTTGACGGCGACCTCGACCGACACCGAGCCGGAATCGCTGAAGAACACCGTCTCCAGGCCATCCGGTGTCACGTCAACCAGCAGTTTCGCCAGCCGGGCGGCCGGCTCGTGGGTCAGCCCGCCGAACATGACGTGGTTCATCGTCGCGAGTTGCTCGGTGATCGCCGCGTCGAGGACCGGGTGGGCGTGTCCGTGAACGGCGGTCCACCAGGAGGCCATCGCATCCAAAACCTCGACCTTGCGGCCCTGGTGGACCAGGGTCAGCCAGGCGCCGTGCGCACCCACCGCAACGACCGGCGGCAAAGCTTCGACCCCGATGGGGCTGTACGGATGCCAGATGTGGGCGGCATCGACAGCGATGATCTCGGGGGGCGTCAACGCAGACACCTTCGGTAGATTAACCGTCGACCATGATGACCCTCGCCCCTGCCCGGCCGGCATACCGCCCAGCTCTGGGCCCACCCGCGCGCACCGAGACACCGAAAGTCGGTACCCGCTCGTCCGGGTTTTACCGTCATGACCTCGATGGACTCCGCGGAATCGCGATCGCCCTGGTTGCGGTGTTCCACGTGTGGTTCGGGCGGGTGTCCGGCGGCGTCGATGTCTTTCTGGTGCTATCCGGCTTCTTCTTCGGCGGACGCCTACTGCGGGGCGCGTTGACACCAGGGGTCGCGCTGCGCCCGATCCCCGAGGTCACCCGGCTGATTCGCCGGTTGCTGCCGGCCCTGGTGGTGGTGCTGGCGGTCTCGGCGGTGCTGACGATCCTGATCCAGCCCGAGACCCGCTGGGAGACCTTCGCCGACCAGAGTCTGGCCAGCCTGGGCTACTACCAGAATTGGGAACTCGCCCATACCGCGTCGGACTACCTGCGGGCCGGGGAGGCGGTCAGCCCACTGCAGCACATCTGGTCGATGTCAGTGCAGGGCCAGTTCTACATCGCCTTCCTGACCTTGATCCTGTTTTCCGCGTTCGCCTTCCGGCGGGCCTTCGGCACGCACATGCGGGCCGCATTCGTGGTGTTTCTCGGCGCGCTGACGATCGCCTCGTTCGTGTACGCGATCATCGCGCACAACGCCGATCAGTCCACGGCCTACTACGACAGTTTCGCGCGGGCCTGGGAACTGCTGCTGGGCGCATTGGTAGGCGCACTGGTGCCCTACCTGCGCTGGCCCATGTGGTTGCGCACCGGGCTGGCCGTGGTGGCGCTCGCCGCGATCCTGTCCTGCGGCGCCCTGATTGACGGCGTCAAAGAATTTCCCGGCCCGTGGACGTTGGTCCCGGTGGGCGCAACGCTGCTGTTCATTTTGTCGGCGGCCAACCGCTATGCCGATCCGCATACCCAGGGCCGCATCCCCGCACCGAACCGGTTGTTGGCCTCCGCCCCATTCGTTGCGCTGGGCGCAATGGCGTATTCGCTGTACCTGTGGCACTGGCCACTGCTGATCTTCTACCTGGCCTACACCGGCGGCGGACGAGTCAACTTCGTCGAGGGCGCGGTCGTGCTGCTGGTTTCGGGCCTGCTGGCCTGGCTGACGACCCGGTACGTCGAAGATCCGTTGCGGACCCGCAGTTCGTCTACGGCGGCCGTCAGCGCCGTCCCCGCTGCATCCTCGGCCGGGTCTGTGGTGTCGCTGCGCACCCGGTTGCGCAGGCCGACGATCGTGCTGGGATCCACCGTCGCACTGCTCGGGGTGGCACTGACCGCCACGTCATTCACCTGGCGCGAGCACGTAACCGTGCTCCGCGCGAACGGCAAAGAGCTCTCCGGGCTGTCGTCGCGGGACTATCCGGGTGCGCGGGCCCTGATCAACAAAGTCCGGGTACCCAAGCTGCCGATGCGCCCGACCGTCCTGGAGGCCGCCGACGACATCCCGCAATCCACCGTCGACGGATGTATCAGTGATTTCAAATCCACCAGCGTGATCAATTGCACCTACGGCGACAAGTCGGCCACCCGCACCATCGCCCTGGCCGGCGGCTCGCACGCCGAGCACTGGATCACCGCGCTGGACCTGCTCGGCCGGCTGCACCACTTCAAAGTCGTGACCTATCTCAAGATGGGCTGCCCCCTCACCACCGAGAAGTCTCCCCTGGTGATGGGTAACAACCGCAAATACCCCGAGTGCCACCTATGGAATCAGCGGGTGATGCCCAGGCTCATCGCCGACCATCCCGACTACGTCTTCACCACATCCACCCGCCCGTGGAACATCAAGCCCGGCGACGTGATGCCCTCCGGATATCTGGGTATCTGGCAGGACCTGTCGGACAACAACATTCCCGTCCTGGCGATGCGGGACACCCCGTGGCTGGTTCGCGACGGCAAACCGCACTTCCCCGCGGACTGCCTGGCCGACGGGGGCGACGCCAAATCCTGCGGGATCGACAGATCGGAAGTACTGTCGGATCACAACCCGACCCTGGACTATGTAGCGGAGTTCCCGCTGCTCAAACCGCTCGACATGAGCGATGCGGTGTGTCGGCCCGATCGCTGCCGGGTTGTGGAGGGAAACGTGTTGCTGTACCACGACTCTCACCACATTTCGAGCACATACATGCGCACCATGGCCAATGAGCTGGGTCGCCAGATAGCGGCCATCACCGGCTGGTGGCCGAACTGATGCCACTGCCTGAATCGGCGTCTGTACCCGCGGTCTGGCCGGGAACCGCCTACCCGCTGGGCGCCACCTACGATGGCGCAGGGACCAACTTCTCACTCTTCTCCGAGGTCGCCGACCGAGTCGAATTGTGTCTGGTCGCCAAGGACGGCCGGGAACATCGCATCGACCTGGAAGAAGTCGACGGCTACGTATGGCACTGCTACCTGCCGACCGTGACCCCGGGCCAACGGTACGGCTTCCGGGTACATGGACCGTGGAGCCCGTCGGCGGGGCACCGCTGCGATCCGAGCAAGTTGCTCCTCGACCCGTACGGAAAGTCGTTTCACGGCGAGTTCGAATTCTCCCAGGCGCTCTACTCCTACGATCTGGAGGCCGAGGATCCGGTCAGCGGCGGCGAACCACCAATGATCGATTCGCTCGGTCACACCATGACCAGCGTCGTGATCAATCCGTTCTTCCAGTGGGGCTCAGACCGTGCTCCCCGCACGCCATATCACCACACCGTCATCTACGAGGCCCACGTCAAGGGCATGACACAGACGCACCCCGGTGTGCCCGAGGAGTTGCGCGGCACCTACGCCGGCCTCGCCCACCCCGCGATCATCGACCACCTGTTGGCGCTGAACGTCACCGCGATCGAACTGATGCCAGTGCACCAGTTCCTGCACGACCATCGGCTGCTGCAGCTGGGATTGCGAAACTACTGGGGCTACAACACGTTCGGTTTCTTCGCCCCCCACAACCAGTATGCGGCGACCAAGGCCGCCGGTGGCGCCGTCGCCGAATTCAAGACAATGGTGCGCGCTTTTCATGAAGCCGGCATCGAGGTGATCCTGGATGTGGTCTACAACCACACCGCCGAAGGTGACCATCTCGGGCCCACGATCAACTTCCGTGGCATCGACAATGCCGCCTACTACCGGCTGCTCGACGGCGACAACCGGTACTACAAAGACTTCACCGGCACCGGAAACAGCCTCAACGCCCGACACCCACACACCCTGCAGCTGATCATGGATTCGCTGCGGTACTGGGTGCTCGACATGCATGTCGACGGGTTCCGATTCGATCTGGCCGCGACGCTGGCGCGCGAATTCTATGACGTGGACCGGCTGTCCGCGTTCTTCGACCTCGTCCAGCAGGACCCGGTGATCAGCCAGGTGAAGCTGATCGCCGAACCATGGGATATCGGCGAGGGCGGATACCAGGTCGGAAACTTCCCGGGTTTGTGGACCGAATGGAACGGGAAGTATCGCGATACCGTGCGTGACTACTGGCGGGGCGAGCCCGCAACCCTGGGCGAGTTCGCGTCCCGGCTGACCGGGTCGTCGGACCTCTACGAGGCGACGGGGCGACGGCCCAGCGCCAGCATCAACTTCGTCACATGCCATGACGGCTTCACCCTCAACGACCTGGTCAGCTACAACGAGAAGCACAACGAAGCCAATGGTGAGGACAACCGGGACGGCGAGAGCCACAACCGGTCCTGGAACTGCGGGGTGGAGGGCCCCACGCAGGACCGGTCGATTCTCGATCTCCGGGGCAAGCAGATGCGCAACATCATCGCAACGCTGATGTTGTCGCAGGGCACCCCGATGATCTCGCACGGCGACGAGATCGCTCGAACGCAGCGCGGCAACAACAATGTCTACTGCCAGGACAACGA
>JAGQTR010000183.1 GCA_020438915.1 Mycobacterium sp. | reverse complement strand
CGTCCTTGCGGAACGCCGGCTTGAGCCCCGCCAGCGACTCTGCGGTGGTGTTGGCCCGGATGCCTTCGTCCTCGGCGAACTCGATGGGATCCCCCTTGCGCTGCGGGATGCTCACCGGCACGACTTCGTCGGCGTAGACGCCGTCCTTCCAGGCTGCGGCCGCCCTCTGGTGCGAGGTCGCGGCGAACTCGTCCTGTTCGGCGCGGGAGAACTGGTCGGCGTCGTTGCGCTGCTCGGTGAGCGCACCCATCGGCTGGTCGGTGAAAATATCGTGCAGCCCGTCGTAGGCCATGTGATCGAGCACCGTGACGTCACCGTATTTGTAGCCCGCCCGGCTGTCCATCAACAGGTGAGGAGCCTTGGTCATCGACTCCTGACCACCGGCGACGACCACATCGAATTCACCGGCGCGGATCAGCTGGTCGGCCAGTGCGATCGCGTCGATGCCCGACAGACACATCTTGTTGATGGTCAACGAAGGGACATCCCAGCCGATACCGGCGGCCACCGCGGCCTGCCGCGCGGGCATCTGGCCGGCGCCGGCGGTCAACACCTGGCCCATGATCACGTACTGGACCAAGGACGCCGGCGAGGCCACATCCGGAAAAGCCTTTTGCAGCGCGCCGGCGATGGCGACACCGCCCAGATCACTACCGGAGAAGTCCTTCAGCGAACCCATCAACTTGCCGACCGGCGTGCGGGCCCCAGCAACTATCACTGAAGTCGTCATTCCTACCTCCAACGGGGTTTCGAGCGGCTCCAAAGCGGCAAATCAAGGCTATACATCCATACCGACCTATTCGAAACCGATGTCATTAGGTTACCTTTGCGATATGACTGCCGAGCAGACTGACGCCCGTCCGGTGCTGGCCACCGCCTTGGTCACCGCTATCGACCACGTCGGTATCGCGGTGCCGGATCTGGACGTCGCCATCAAGTGGTACCACGATCACCTCGGCATGATCGTGTTGCACGAAGAAGTCAACGCCGATCAGGGCGTCCGGGAGGCGATGCTGTCGGTGCGGGGGGCGCCGATCGGCAGCGCCCAGTTGCAGTTGATGGCGCCGATCGACGACACCTGCACCATCGCCAAGTTCATCGACAAGCGCGGCCCGGGTCTGCAGCAACTGGCCTACCGCGTCAGCGACATCGAAGCGTTGACCGATCGCCTGCGCGACCGCGGCGTCCGGCTTCTCTACGACGCACCCCGGCGCGGCACCGCGAACTCCCGGATCAACTTCATTCACCCCAAGGATGCCGGCGGGGTACTCATCGAGCTCGTCGAACCAGCCGGCGCAGACCCTGCCGGCGCCGATCGCTAGGACCACCTGCGCGTCGGCCCGCGGGTTGCCCGTCGCTGCCAGCACGGCGTGTGCCAGTGCCGACGGTCCTCCACCGCCCCGGGTCCCGGGACGTCACCAGCATCGGCCGGCCACACCACGACGTGCGCGGTACCCGGTGTGACCTCATGGTCGCAGCCGGGACACCGGTAGACCTTGCTCGCCCTCGCCGCAGGAACCGGCCGCACGACGTACTCGCGGCCGTCGATGCCCTCCTCGATGCGCCGCGGCGCTGGAAACGCGCTATGACCGGGTTCGCGGCGCCTTCTGGCCGATCTCGACCCCCCGGCACGACGCGTCGCCATCAGAACAGCCGGAACTCGTCGCTGTCCATACCCCGCATCTTGTCGTAGTCCAGTGTCAGACAACGTATCCCGCGATCCACCGCCAGAGTGCGGGCCTGCGGCTTGATCTGCTGAGCTGCGAAAACACCCGCCACCGGAGCCAGCAGCGTGTCGCGGTTGAGCAGCTCGAGATAGCGGGTGAGTTGCTCGACCCCGTCGATCTCGCCGCGACGTTTGATCTCCACGGCCACCGAGCGGCCCTGCTCGTCGCGACAGAGCAGGTCCACCGGCCCGATGGCGGTCATGTACTCCCGACGGACCAGCGTGTATCCCGACCCGAGCAACTCGACGTGTTCGGCCAGCAGCATCTGAAGATGGGCCTCGACACCGTCTTTCACCAAGCCGGGATCGACACCCAACTCATGGCTCGAGTCGTGCTCGATGCTCTCAACGGAGATCCGCAGTTGTTCGCCGGCCTTGTTCTCGACCACCCACACCGGCACTTCGCCGTCGAGCTTCTCGACCAGCCAGCACGGTGGGCTCATCCAGTTCAGTGGCTTGTA
>JAGQTR010000182.1 GCA_020438915.1 Mycobacterium sp. | reverse complement strand
TGGACGAGGGCCTGCGCTTCGCGATTCGCGAGGGCGGCCGTACCGTCGGTGCCGGCCGGGTCACCAAGATCAACAAATGATCTAGATTCTGCGCGAGCAGACACAAAAGCCCCCGAAATCGCGCGATTTCGGGGGCCTTTGCGTCTGCTCGCCAGGAGAAGTGATGCCCTGTAACGACTGTCTCGAACGCGACGATGTATGGGGCACGGCCGTCGAGGGGTCGGCCGGTTTTCTCACGAGGGTTGGGTTTTGAATTGATTCGAGGTATCACCGCACTTGCGGGTGCCATCGCCATCGGTGGCGCGGCCGTGATCGGTCTATCTGCGGGGTCCGCGTCCGCGCAACCGCAGTGTCCCGATGTCCACTGGATCGGTGCGGCCGGATCGGGCGAGCGCGACGGTGACTTGACCGCCGACGCCGGCATGGGCCGGGTGGTCTACAAATCATTCCGCGACTTCGCCGAGTTGGTCCAAGAGGACGGGCGCACCATCACCGCCGAAGCAGTCGAGTACCCGGCGACGCCGGTGCCCGAGGACGGCGGAATTCTGGACTGGGCTGGGTTCATCGGCAGCGTCGACACCGGCACCGCCGCGCTGGGTGAGCAGTACCACACGTTCGTGACGCAGTGCCCCGCCAGCCAGGTGGTGTTGGCCGGCTACTCGCAGGGCGCGATGGTGGTACACCGGAACCTGCATGCCCTCGACGCGAATCCGCAACTGGCCGCCGCGCTGCTCATCGCGGACGGGGACCGGTTACCGCAGGATCCGACGATCAACCTCGGATCGGTCACTTCGGTGCCCGGTACCGGAAAGGGTGTCGCTCAGGACTGGCCGATACTCGCCCATGCGCCAACCGTCCTTCCGGCGTCCGTGGGTGCACGCACGATCAGC
Organism: Mycobacterium sp.; assembly: GCA_020438915.1. Lineage (GTDB taxonomy): Bacteria > Actinomycetota > Actinomycetes > Mycobacteriales > Mycobacteriaceae > Mycobacterium. The sequence goes on along the minus strand of JAGQTR010000182.1, from coordinate 10,489 downwards.
GTGTGCAACCTGGGGGACGCCGTGTGCGACTACGATCCCGACGCCGAAGACGAGATGAACCCGGCCGCGGTGGCGGTGCACACCAGTTACGCGCGTTCGGTCACCGGTGATCCGTGGACGCGACCGCTGTACCAGTTGCTCAGCGCCGGCCAACTCGACGGGCCGCCCGCCAACCAGGTAGTGGTCAGCGCCGGAAGATAGCCGTGGTCATAGTCTGACCATGTTCCACCTTCTGGCGGTATCTCCAGCTGTTCGTCCCGTGTGCGGCGTCGTCGGCCGAATCTTTCTGGTGGTCTACTTCGCCAGCGGCGCTGCCGCGTTGCTCGAATCGCACCTGTGTCTCGGTTGCCGATATCTGATCGGGCGGGGCGTCGACCTGTGGCGTGATGGGACAGCGACTGCCTAGAACGTGTTCTAGTTTTGCTGCTAACCTGGTGCTGCCTTGGCCGACACCCGCGAGCGTGCGTGTTTGTACGGCTGAGGCGGCGTGTTTTTGTGCAGACACGCGCGCTCGCGGTGATGTGAAGGGGACGGTTGTGACAGTTGGTGCAGGCTTACAGGGTCGAGTCGCCTATATCACCGGAGCGGCTCGCGGTCAGGGTCGCGCGCACGCCGTCCGACTGGCGAACGACGGCGCCGACATCATCGCGATCGACGTGTGTGGACCCGTGTCAGACACCGTCACCTATCCCATGCCCACCTCCGCGGACCTGGCGGAGACAGCACGGTTGGTCGAAGCCACCGGGCGCAAGGTGATCACTCGAGAGGTCGACATCCGCGACCTCGCTGCCCAGCAGCAGGTGATAGCCGAGGGCGTGGAACAGTTCGGCCGTCTCGACATCGTCGTGGCGAATGCAGGCATCCTCAGCTGGGGTCGGATGTTCGAGATGTCCGAGGAGCAGTGGGACAGCGTCATCGACGTCAACCTCAACGGGACATGGCGGACCATCCGCGCCGCGGTGCCCGCGATGATCGAGGCGGGCAATGGCGGGTCGATCATCATCGTCAGTTCGTCGGCAGGCACGAAGGCAACTCCGGGCAACGCCCACTACTCGGCGTCGAAGCACGGCCTCGTGGCTATCACCAACGCGTTGGCGATCGAGGTGGGGGAGTTCGGGATTCGGGTTAACTCGATCCATCCGTACTCGATCGACACACCGATGGTCGAGCCAGACGCCATGATGGAGATATTCGGCAAGTACCCGGCCTTCCTGCACAGCTTCTCGCCAATGCCATACCATCCGGTGAATCACCAGGGCAAGAAGGGCTTACAGGAATTCATGACGCCGGAAGAGGTTTCCGACGTGGTGGCCTGGCTGGCCGGTGACGGGTCGGCGACGATATCGGGTTCCCAGATCGCCGTCGATCGCGGGACGGCCAAGTACTGAAACCTGTTTCCCACGATCAGGCGGGCAGCACCAACACTGGGACCGGACTGTGCCGGATGATCTTGGCTCCGTGCGATCCCAGGAAGACACCTTTGATGCTGCGGCGCGATGTCGTACCCAAGGCGAGTAGGTCGCCATCCTCCCACTCGGTGGCATCGAGTGCCTGATCCCATCCGTTGCCCGTGATGACCTGTAGCTCAACGTCTTCGCCGACGATTTCGTCTGTCTTGAGCTTCGCCGTGATCTCCCGCAGTTGGTCCGCCCAGGTCTCCAGCAGCGAGTCTTCGGCGTGCAGCCCCACCTGCGGGGGGAACATGGTGCGTCCTCGGATGGCGTAGCTGACGACGCGCATCGGCACCTGCAAGGTGGTCGTCAGTGCCGCCAGCCGCTCGACCACTCGAACCGATTCCGGGGTGCCCGAATACGCACACGTGATCCGCCGCAACACGCCGGCACGTGCACCGCGATAGCCACGCGGGCTCAGGGCGACCGGTACTGGGGATGCGTGCAACAGCCAGTCGGTGGTGGATCCCAGTACCAACTGCCCGAGCGCGCCGCTGGAGGAGGAGCCGACCACCAGGACGTCGGCGTCGGTGCGTTCGATCGCGTCCAGCAGTCCGTCGCCGGCCGTGCGATTGGCCAGCTGCAGAAAGCCGACCTCGACGTCGGCGGCGGCGGTATCGAGATACTCGCGGGCTTCACGTTCCGAGTCAGCTCCCAATTGGTTTGCGTAAGCTGCGAACTCGGCGTCGATCCGCGCCGGAGAGGGGGTCATCCAAGGCCGGGGTACCACCGCGACGACGGTCAGGGAGGTGTTGAGCGCCCGCGCAACTTCCACGGCCAGGCTCAGCGGTGCGTGCCCGCATTTTCCGGCGAGGTAACCCGTCAGGACCGTCATTTCAGATCACCGCCATCGTTGAGCGCGCTGCGGTGCCGGCTCCAGAACACCCAGAACACCAGGGCGGCCCCGACCCATCCGCCGAATGCGAGCCAGGTGTACCAATGCAGGCCCCACAGCACCACAAGGCAGGCCGCCACCGAAAGGATCGGGGTGATCGGGTAGAAGGGCACCTTGAAACCGCGGGGCAGATCGGGCTCCCGCACCCGCAGAACGATGACTCCGATGGACACCGTGATGAACGCGACGAGCGTGCCGATGGACACCATGTCGAGCAGATATCCCAAGGGGACGAAGCCGGCCAACAGCGCACACACGACGGCCACGATGACGGTGTTGTTGACCGGCGTCATCGTGCGGGGATTGACCTTGGCGAACAGCGACGGGAGCAATCCGTCGCGACCCATCGCGAACAGGATGCGAGTCTGGCCGTACATCACCACCAAGGCGACGGAGAAGATGGAGATGACCGCGCCGGCAGCAAGAATTGTACTGGCCCAGGTGCTTCCGGTGATGTTCTCCAAGATCACCGCCAGGCCCGCGGTGGCCTGCTCCTCGGAACCGAACTCGGCGGTCGGCTGTGATCCGAGGGCGGCGAACGCCACCAACACGTAGAAGCTGGTGACGATGACCAGCGCGGCCAGGATCGCCCGCGGCATCGTCTTCTGCGGATCCTTGACCTCGTCACCGGCGGTGGATACGGCGTCAAGACCGATGTAGGAGAAAAAGATTCCGCTGGCGGCCAGGGTTATTCCGGAGAAGCCGGCATCCCAGAACCCGGCGAAGTGGTCGGAATTGTATGCTGTGAGTGCGATCACCACGAACAACAGCAGCACACCGAGTTTGATCACCACCATGACCGTGTTGACCAGCGCTGATTCGCTGGCGCCACGGATCAGCAGGACAGCGCACATGACGATCAGCAAGACCGCCGGCAGGTTGACGAGGCCGGCCGCATCGTCCCACGGTGCGGCCGAGAGCACCTGGGGAATATGCACGCCAAACAGGTTGTCCAGCAACTTGTTCACGTAGCCGCTCCAGCCGACAGCGACCGCGGAGATGGAGACACCGTATTCGAGCAGCAGGCAGGCGCCGATGCCCATCGCGACGAACTCGCCGAGGGTGGTGTATGCGTAGGAGTAGCTAGAGCCCGACACCGGTACGGCGGAGGCCATCTCCGCGTAACAGATGGCCGACAGTCCGGCGGCGATTCCGGCGATGATGAACGAGATGATCACCGCCGGTCCGGCTTCGGGCACCGCCTCGGACAACACGAAGAAGATGCCGGTGCCTACGGTGGCACCTACGCCGAACATCGTCAGCTGAAAGGTGCTGATGCTGCGCTCGAGTTTCTCGGAGGCGCCATGGGCTATGGGAGCCCCGATCGCCGGACGCCTCCTGAGCATCTGCTCGGTGAGGGGGATCGATCGGGCGGACATGATGGCTCCTGACCGTCGGCGATGGTTCGAAACTAGTGTGAACCCGTTTCGCCCAAAACGTCGGCTAACTGATCAACAGCCCAGTCGATCTCGGCGGCGGTGATCACCAACGGCGGCGCAAACCGCAAGGTCGATCCGTGCGTGTCTTTCACCAAGACACCACGATCGGCGAGCTTCAGACTGACCTGCTTGCCGGTGCCGTGCACCGGATCGATATCGACACCGGCCCACAGTCCTTTTCCGCGTACCTCCAGCACGCCGCGACCGATGAGGCCGCGTAGCCGAGTGTGGAGATGGGTGCCGAGAACTTCTGAGCGACTTTGGAATTCGCCACTGCGGAGGATGTCGACGACGGTGGCTCCGATTGCGGCTGCCAACGGATTACCGCCGAATGTCGAACCGTGCTCACCGGGATGCAGCACCCCGAGAACGTCCCGATCGGCGACAACCGCCGAGAGCGGGACGACACCGCCGCCGAGTGCCTTGCCCAGCAGGTAGACATCGGGCACCACACCCCAGTGATCGCACGCGAAGGTGCGCCCGGTGCGGCCGAGGCCGGATTGAATCTCGTCGACGATCATCAGGACATTGCGCTCGGTACACAGGGTGCGGATCCGGGGCAGATAGTCGTCGGGCGGCACGATGATTCCCGCTTCACCCTGGATGGGCTCGATCAGCACGGCGACGGTGTTGTCGTCGATCGCCGCGGCCATCGCGTCGGCATCCGGATCGGCGGGTCCGAAGGGCACCGAACGGAATCCGGGGGTGTACGGACCGAAGCCACGACGTGCGGTGTCGTCATCGGAAAAGCTGATAATGGTGGTGGTGCGGCCATGGAAGTTGTTGTGGACGACCACGATATTGCCCTGGTCGGCAGCAACACCCTTGACGTCGAGGCCCCACTTGCGGGCGACCTTGATGCCGCTCTCCACCGCCTCGGCGCCGCTGTTCATCGGCAGCACCATCTCCTTGCCGCACAACGCGGCCAGCGCGGCGCAGAACGGGCCGAGTTGGTCGGAGTGAAAGGCGCGGCTCACCAGCGTCACGGCGTCCAGCTGCGCGTGCGCGGTCGCGGTCACCTCCGGATTGCGGTGGCCGAAATTCACCGCCGAGTACGCCGCGAGACAGTCGAGGTAGCGGCGGCCCGCAACATCGGTGATCCAGCAGCCCTGTGCGCTGGCGGCTACGACGGGCAGCGGCGAGTAGTTGTGCGCGACGTGGCGGCGGTCGAGTTCGATTGCGGCATCGGTCTCGATATCCATGGTGTCCAGCATCGTCACGGGTATACCTCCAGTGTGCAGCATTTGACGGATCCGCCACCCTTGAGGAGCTCGGAAAGGTCGACGCCGACCGGCCGGAAGCCGCTGTCTCGGAGTTGTTCGGCGAAGCCTTCGGCGGCAGCCGGTAGCACGACGTTGAGACCGTCAGAGACGGCGTTGAGGCCCAGGACGTAGGCGTCGGCGCTGGCCACCTCGAGGGCATCGGGGAAGAGCTCGGCCAGCGTCGTTCGGGAATGTTCGGCGAAAGCCGGAGGGTAGTAGGCGATGGTGTCTTCGTCGAGCACGGCCAGCGCGGTATCGAGGTGATAGAAGCGAGGGTCGACGAGTTCCAGGCCGACGACCGGCATCCCGACATGCTCGGCGACCTCACGATGGGCGCGCCGATGGGTGCGAAAGCCATAGCCGGCCAAGATCGTGGCGCCGGCGACCAGCAGATCGCCCTGGCCCTCGTTGACGTGCCGGGTCTGGACGGGCAGGTAGCCGTTGTGCGACATCCAGTCCGCATGAGCGATGGATTCGGCCGCGCGTTCGGCATGCGCGAAGCGGGCTACCACAGCCCTGCCGTTGACGATCAGTCCGCCGTTGGCGGCATACACCATGTCCGGCAGGCCTGCCACCGGCTCCACGAGCTCGACGGTGTGCCCGAGGGATGTGTAGGTCTGGCGCAGTGCCTCCCATTGATGGCGGGCGAGCTCGGCGTCGACCGGTGTCGAGGTGTCCATCCACGGGTTGATGACGTACTCGACGGCGAAGAACGTGGGTGCGGTCATGACGTAACGTCGCGGCCGTGCTGATCTGCCGGTGGTGATTGCAGCGTCGGGGGCCGCGTCAAGTCCGGCGACATCGGAAAGCGTCATGCAAACAACGATATGAACTATATTTTGTGCAATCAATCGCCAGTTATTGCGTAATGAGACGTGATCCATTGCGCCAACGGGCAAGAGTCGCAGTTTTGTTGCGTGGGGGAGGCGTTGTGGACCGTCTGGACGAGACCGACGAGCAGATCCTGGGTGAGTTGGCCGAACACGCGCGGGCGACATTCGCCGAGATAGGGCAGCGGGTGAACCTCTCGGCACCGGCAGTCAAACGACGGATTGACCGGATGCTCGACAGCGGTGTCATCCGGGGGTTCACCACCGTCATCGACCGCAATGCGCTCGGCTGGACCACCGAGGCCTACGTTCAGGTCTACTGCCATGGCACCATCGCCCCGGACGAGCTACGCGCGGCGTGGCGGGACATTCCCGAGGTGGTGAGTGCGGCGACCGTCACCGGAACCTCGGATGCGTTGCTGCATGTGCTGGCGCGCGACATGGGGCACCTTGAGGAGGCCCTGGAGCGGATCCGCGCGAGTGCCGACATCGAACGCAGCGAAAGCATCGTGGTGTTGTCCAACCTCCTCGAGCGGGGGTGAGGCACATTGCAGGGGCGCGATCGTGTAGAACACCGGAGTGACTACACCAAGGCGCATCGTGATCGTCGGCGGTGGGCTGGCCGCCTCCCGCACGGCTGAGCAACTGCGTCGTTCCGAGTACGCCGGACCCATCACGATCGTCAGCGATGAAGAGCACCTGCCCTACGATCGGCCGCCACTGTCGAAGGACGTGCTGCGCGCCGAGATGGACGACGTCACGCTGAAACCGGCTGAGTTCTACGCCGAGAAAGACATCACGATGTCGCTCGGCAACGGTGTCTCTTCGGTGGACACGGCCACCAAAACTCTGACGCTGGCCGACGGTTCTCAGCTGCGCTATGACGAGCTGGTCATCGCGACGGGTCTGGTGCCCAAGCGAATTCCGTCGTTTCCGGACCTGGTGGGTATTCACGTGCTGCGCTCACTTGAGGACAGCCTCGCGTTGCGGAGGGAGGCGGGTGCGGCCCGCCACGCCGTGGTCGTGGGCGCGGGCTTCATCGGATGCGAGGTAACCGCCAGCCTGCGCAGCCTCGGGGTCGACGTTGTGCTGGTGGAGCCTCAGCCGACTCCGCTGGCATCGGTGCTCGGTGAGGAGATCGGCGACCTGGTGGCACGACTGCACCGGGCCGAGGGGGTGGAGGTGCGCTGCGGCGCCGGCGTCGCCGCGATCGGCGGCGACGATCGGGTGCGCAGCGTCACCCTGGACGACGGCACCGAACTGGTGACCGATCTGGTGGTCGTCGGAATCGGCTCCCGTCCGGCGACCGATTGGCTCGACGGCAGTGGTATCGAGGTCGAAAACGGTGTGGTGTGCGATGAAGTAGGCCGTTCCAGCGTCCCGAACGTCTGGGCCATCGGCGATGTCGCGTCCTGGAGGGATTCCTCGAGAGGCCAAGTGCGCGTTGAGCATTGGAGTAATGTGGCAGATCAGTCCCGGGTGATGGTGCCTGCGCTGCTGGGTCAGGATTTGCCGGGGACCGCGTCGGTGCCGTACTTCTGGAGCGACCAGTACGACGTAAAGTTCCAGTGCTTGGGTCAGCCCGAGGCAACCGACACCGTGCACATCGTCGAGGATGACGGACGCAAGTTCCTGGCATATTACGAACGGGAGGGCGTTGTCGTCGGCGTCGTCGGCGCCTCAATGCCGGGCAAGGTCATGAAGACCAGGTCGAAGATTGCCGCAGGTGCGCCGATCGCCGACGTCCTGGGCTAACGCTTTCCGAGGGCACGGGTCACGGCGGGCGCTGAGCGTGGGGCACGCCGCGCCTCGGGCCAGTTGCGGATGCCGCGGATGCACCGGTGCCGTACCGGCGTGCCGAGTGTGGGCCTGTGTTACGCCCCACTGGGGATAACGCGCCTTAACCCAACATTCGCGGATCAATGCGACGTGTGCCGCAACAAAATCGAACGTGTACCGAACAGTTCGATTCAGACTCAGAACTGACCCAAGTAAAATCGGGTGCCCTGATCGTCGGTGCACAGCGCCGATGTCCCGTAAGGCTGCTGCGCGGGCTCGTCGATCACCGTCCCGCCGGCCTGGCGCACGCGTGCCACGGCTGCGTCGATATCCTCGACCTGCCACATCGGTACGGTCACCGACGCGGCGCTGTTCCCAGCAACACCGGACATCGGGTGAGTCTGGTTCACCTGCCAGCCGTCCTGGATGCGGCCCGGTTCGAACGTCCAGAACAGCAGTCCGCCGAAGAAGGCCTTGAAAGCGGCAGAATCCGGAACTTCGTAGGTGATGTAGGACAGTTCGCCGGGGCCGCCACCGTTCAGTTTTGGCCGGGCCTGCCCGGGAATAGGCTGGTAGACAGCGAATTCGCGGCCCTGCGGGTCGGTGGCGTTGAGCACTGTTCCGAAGTCGAACTGCTCGATCTCGCCCACGCTTCCACCGCCGCCGAGGATGCTCACCCGGGCACCTTCGAGGTCGGCCACCGCGTAACAGCAGAACAGGGTATTCCGGTCGGCTACGGAGAAGATTCCGATGTGCTGCTCGGTGTTGGTGACCTGCCGGGTCTGCCGATCGTAGGTCCATCCGAGCACGTGGCCGTAAAAGGCCGCGGCACGGCTGGCGTCGGGGGTCCACACCGAGATGTAGCCGACGTCGCCGTGCTGGATGGGTGCCGGCGCGCTGGTGGTTGGACCACTCAGCATCCACCGATGTCCGAATGGGTCGACGATCGCGGCGTTGCGGGCGCCGTAGTTCTCGTACGGCTCGCGCTGAACCCGCGCGCCATGGGCCCTAGCCCGCTCCAGGGTGGCGTCGGTATCGGTTACCGGCAGCATCAAGCTCACCGAGGCCTGTTGTGGTGCCGGGGCTTTCAGCCCGATCTCGGGATATTCGTCGGCGAGGTAGAGCACACCTCCGGAGATCGTCAGCTCGGCGTGTCCGATCCGGCCGTCGTCCATCTCGAACGGATCGGCGACCAACGCCGCGTCGAAGGTATCCCGGTACCAGGCGATCGCGGCGCGGGCATCGACGACCGTGAGGTAGGGGACTGCGGCAGGGCGCGGGCCGGATGTAGCGACGGCGTCGGTCAGTTCGGCGATGGCAGTTTTGGTTCCGCTCATGATCACTCCTCGTGTTCGATCTGGCTGCTGGTCGAAGAACCTCGCCGCCGACTCGAGCCGCGACCGCAGTCGAGCAGCGAAATCCGGGTCTGGTTCCACCGCAAGGTCGTTGCCGCGCAACACGTCCAGCGGATCGTGGTGGTTGTTCACGACGGGCCTCCCTCCGGTCGTGGGTATTGCGCCCGGAACGCCTTGCGTGCCCGCACCAGAAGTGCCTCGGTCGCATGGACGGTACGACCGATGAGTTCGGCGCATTCCGGCACCGAGCAGTCGTCGAGGTAGCGCAGCGCCAGCACGGTGCGGTGCTGTTCGGGCAGGCGAACCAGTACCTGCTCAGCGACGATGCGGTCCAGCTCGGCGTCCCAGTCGTCGGCGGCGTCCACCGGTTCGGGCAAATCGGCCACGGGTGTCGAGAAACGATCGTGGCGTCGGCGATAGTGGTCGGCCAGTTTGTGACGCGCCACCCCGATCAGCCACGGCACCGTCAATGGGGGCGGTTCTTGCTTCCTGGCCGCATCCATCGCGGCCAGAAACGTCTCCGATGTGAGGTCCTCGGCCGTCCCGCGGTCACCGCAGCGCCTGACGAAGTAGCCGTAGACGGTCGGTAGCGCCTCGTCATAGAGCGCCAACAGTTGGCGCGGAGCGTTGTCACCAGTCGGTTGAGCGCTCACACTCTTATAGTCGCCATTGAGGTCGCAACTCCGACACCCCAGTTTCGAGGTCGGCCAGGCCCGGGGCGAGAAGGTCGAACGCGTCGCCCAGCGCGTTGGGCAGGGATTCGCCAGTGTCCTCGAGCCAATGCCCGTAGGCCGCGATCGCGACCCCCAGCATTGTCCAGGCCACCGTCTGCGGAACCAGATCCGCGGTGCTCCCGCCAAGACGACCGGCCACGAAAGTGGCGACCACCTCACGCCACCCGGCATACATGGTCATCGAATATGCCTGAAGGGCTTCGGTTTCAAGAATCAGTCGCATGCGTTGACGATGGCGGTCGGTGTCGTCGAAGTCGTTGAAGGCCAGCAACGCGGTGCGCAACGCGTCCCGGATCGGCAGCTGCGGATCGGCTTCTGCGAGCAAGACGCGCATGCGCTCGAGTTGTGCGTCGAAGTCGCCCCACGGCAGCGCGTTCTTCGACGGGTAGTAGCGAAACAGCGTCCGGCGCGCGATCCCGGCCGCTGCCGCGACGTCGTCGACACTGACGTCGTCAAAGCCCTGCGCCATGAACAGGTCGATAGCGACGTCGCTGATGTGTTCCCAACTCGTGGACCGGCGGCGGCCGGCGCGCGCATTCGGAGCCAGCATCGGCCACCACCCTTCCATTTCGGCACCCGATGCCATATTCTTGCGGCCGGGATCACAAATGTCGAGACCCTGCCCGGGGGCCGCGAGACGAAAGGCGAGATCAATGGAGCCGAACCAGAGCGTGGAGAGCGAAGAGTTGGTCACCGAGAGCCTGGTCGAGGAAGTGTCTATCGACGGGATGTGCGGGGTCTACT
>JAGQTR010000181.1 GCA_020438915.1 Mycobacterium sp. | reverse complement strand
GACCCGGACGCGCTGTTCAGCTCCTTCGCCGTGTGGGCCCAGGCGAGTGGCACCGCGCTGTACCCGGCGCAGGAGGAGGCGCTGATCGAACTGCTCAGCGGGGCGAACGTCGTGCTGGCGACGCCGACCGGGTCGGGCAAGTCGCTGGTGGCCACCGGCGCGCTGTACGCCGCCCTGGCAGCGACTCAGCGCAGCTACTACACCGCGCCGATCAAGGCACTGGTCAGCGAGAAGTTCTTTGCGCTGTGTGAGATTTTCGGGCCCGCCAACGTCGGGATGCTCACCGGCGACGCGGCGGTCAACGCGAGCGCGCCGATCATCGCCTGTACCGCGGAGGTGCTCGCTAATATCGCGCTGCGCGAGGGGCCGCAGGCCGACATCGGCTTGGTGGTGATGGACGAGTTTCACTTCTACGGTGATCCCGACCGCGGCTGGGCCTGGCAGGTCCCCCTGCTCGAGCTGCCGCACGCCCAGTTCCTGCTGATGTCGGCGACCCTCGGCGACCTCACCTTCCTTCGCGAGGACCTCAGCCGACGCACCGGCCGTCCGACGGCACTGGTCGCCAACGCTGAGCGTCCGGTGCCGCTGTTCTACAGCTATGCGACCACACCGATGCACGAGACGATCGGCGACCTCCTCGACACCCGGCAGGCGCCGATCTATGTCGTCCACTTCACCCAGGCCTCGGCCTTGGAGCGGGCGCAGGCGCTGATGAGCATCAACGTGAGCACCAAGGAGGAGAAAGCGGCGATCGCCGACATGATCGGCGCGTTTCGTTTCTCCACCGCTTTCGGCTCGACGCTGTCAAGGCTGGTTCGGCACGGCATCGGCGTGCACCACGCCGGGATGTTGCCCAAGTACCGGCGGTTGGTCGAACAGCTGGCCCAGGCTGGGCTGCTCAAGGTGATCTGCGGTACCGACACGCTCGGCGTCGGCATCAACGTACCGATCCGGACGGTCGTGTTCGCCGCGCTGTCGAAGTATGACGGCACCCGCACCCGGCTGCTCAACGCCCGCGAATTCCACCAGATCGCGGGGCGGGCCGGGCGGGCCGGCTATGACACGGCCGGCACCGTAGTCGTCCAGGCGCCCGATCACGAGGTGGAGAACCTCAAGCAATTCGCCAAGGTGGCCGACGACCCGAAGAAGCGCCGAAAGCTGGTGCGCCGCAAAGTGCCAGAGGGCATGGTGCCGTGGAGCGAAACCACCATGACGCGCTTGGTCGGCGCTGCGCCGGAGCCGCTGACCAGCAACATGCGCGTGTCGACGGCGATGATCCTGAATGTTGTGGCCCGTGCCGGGACGGGCGAAGCGACGGCGGATGGGGCAAGCGGACCGTTCGCAGCGATGCGACGACTGCTCCTGGAGAACCACGAGCCGCGCAAGCGACAACTTCAGCATGTACGCGAAGCGGTCGGCATCGCCCGCTCCCTATTACAGGCCGGCGTCATCGAACGGGTCGACGCCAACGGCGAGGGTGCCGGGCGGGGCTACCGACTGACCGTGGATCTTCCGGCCGATTTCGCCCTCAACCAACCGCTGTCGACCTTCGCGCTGGCGGCCATCGATGTCCTCGATTCGGCCTCAGAAAGCTTTGCCCTCGACGTCGTCTCGGTAATCGAGGCAACACTTGAGGATCCCCGCCAGATCCTGGCGGCGCAACTCAACAAAGCCAGGGGCGAGGCTGTTGCCGCGATGAAGGCCGAGGGCATCGAGTACGACGAACGCATCGAACTACTCGACGAGGTCAGCTACCCGAAGCCACTCGAGGAGCTGCTCGGGCATACCTATGAGGTGTATCTGCAGAGCAACCCGTGGGCGGCCGATACCCGCCTGTCGCCGAAGTCCGTGGTGCGGGAGATGTGGGAGCGAGCCTTCACCTTCCGCGAGCTGGTCAGCGTGTACGGGCTGACCCGGTCAGAAGGCGCGGTGCTGCGCTACCTGTCCGACGCCTTCAAGGCGCTGCGGTCCTCAGTGCCCGCGACCGCGCGAACCGAGGAACTCACCGACATTGTGGAATGGCTCGGCGAGCTTGTGCGCCAGGTTGATTCGAGCCTGCTCGACGAGTGGGAACAGCTGACCAGTCCGGAGCAACCGCTGAACGCACCGGTCACGGTACCCGCCCGGCCACGCCCCTTGACCGGGAACGATCGGGCATTCACCGCGATGGTGCGCAACGCATTGTTCCGGCGGGTGGAGCTGTTCGCGCGACACCGCTCAACCGACCTCGGTCAGCTCGACAGCGACGCCGGATGGACGGCCGAACGCTGGGAAGAGGTCCTCCACGCCTACTTCGATGAACACGACGATGTCGGCATCGGCGCCGATGCCCGTGGCCCGGCCCTACTGATCATCGACCGTCAACCTGACATGTGGAGAGTTCGGCAGATCCTGGACGACCCTGCGGGAGATCATGATTGGGGTTTCGACGTGGAGGTGGACCTGGAGGCTTCCGATGAACAGGGAATGGCGGTGATCCGGCTGTTGGACGCAGGCCGGATGGACTGAGTCGCTGCTGGCCGACCCGTCGCCGGGATCGTTCTTGCCGCGGTTGGCGAAAGCTCTTGTGTCACTTTGGTCTTACTGGT
>JAGQTR010000180.1 GCA_020438915.1 Mycobacterium sp. | reverse complement strand
CGGTTGCCGAACTCGACGGCCTGATGCAAACCAGCGACCTCGGGGTGTGGCACCGGGGTGAAGCTTCCGGGGAAGCACTGCGGCCAGGTGGGGCACCCGAGGCCGGAAGCGGTGACCCGCACGATCGTGCCGGTGACGGCAATACCACCCTGGGTCAGGATCACCGCTATCGCGACGATCCGCTGAGCGCGCAGGCTCGGTTCGGGAAACAGGTCGACGAACCCCAGAAAGAGCCTGGGCAAGAGTCGTCCGGCGGGCACGCTCTGATGGTAGAGCCTGTTCAACTACCGCCCGTAGTAGGGGCGCACGAGCGGCACCAACACCTCGTCGACGAGCTGCAACACCAACTCGTCGGTGATCGGGTCGCCGGTGATCAACAGGCGGTGCCACAGCACGCTCTGGCCCAACTCGCGCGTCAGCTCGATCGGCACGTCGGGACGAACCTCGCCACGCTCGATGGCGCGGGCGAGTAGAGCGTTCATCTCATCTTTACGGAAGCCGATGACATCGCGGCGGAATGTCGCCGCGAGCTCCGGATCCGCAGCGACCGCCACGATGACCGACCGCATCATCGCGGCACGCTCGCCGGTGAACAACGCGGCCCAACCTCGCAGTACAGCGAGCATATCTCCGCGGTAGCTGCCGGTGTCGGCACTGGGAATGGCGGTTGCCGCGGTGGTCATCAGAGTCTCGCGAAGCAGTGCTTGCCGATCTGCCCAGCGTCGGTACAGGACGGGCTTGCTGGTACGGGCGGCAGCGGCAACCGCCTCCATCGTGACGCCGTTGGGGCCGTGCTCTGCCAGAAGAGCCAGCACGGCGGCGCGGATGGCGGCGTCGAGTTCGGCGCCGCGGCGTCTAGCGATCGGTCTCTCCATTTCGTAGCTGGGAAACGCTTGCGTATCTTATGGCGCACACTATATAGTCGCCGTATAAGAAACGGTACCGCATCTTGGAGGCTGTGATGTCGGTAATGTCAAAAAGGCTGGCGAAGTCGTTACCCGTGCTGTATCCCCTGCGTTCGGTGGATACCGCGATGGTCCGACTGACCGTTTTTCCGCGCCGCCGCCGTCGGATCACCATCGAGCACCGGCCGCTGCGCGGAGTGACGCCTGCGATGTTGCTCGGCTGGTTCACGCAATTGGACGGGACGATGACCTACGGGTCTGAGACGGTCGACCGATACCTGGCCTGGCATCCGATCGACCACATCCGCTGGGAGCTGGCCCGCGAAGCGCCTTCCGGCGGTGCTGCCGAAGGCGCGAGGTTTCGCATCGTCGAGGCCTTCGGTGCGCGTCCCGAGTTCCGCGTTGACGTCGTCGACCGGGTGGAGAAGCTGGACGTCAACGGTATTCGGCTGGTGCAGCGGCAGGCCGGAGTGCCGATTTTCCAGTTGGAGCACACCTGGTCGCTGGGCTCGGACGGCACCCATTACGTCAGCACCATGGACATCGGCGCCAGATCGCCGCTGATGGCGCCGGTGAACATGATGATGTGGCACAGGTTTTCACCGGCCATGGCCAGAGCCTGGGTCAAGCACAATATCGAAGAAGTCGGTCAGTTGGAATACTTGTTGCCACAGCTATTTTCATCAGGTGAAGCGGAACCAGCGCAACGCGCACAGCCCGGCGACGGCACCCCACACCGCAAGCACCGCGAGGCCGAACCAGTCCATTGACAGTGTCATCGCGCGGGACAGGGCTTCGGTGAGGGCACCGGATGGAGTCAACCGGGCCACCCATTGCAGGCCGGAGGGCACCATGCCGTCGTTCAGGCCGCCCTCCAGCGTGAGCGCGCCGAGCCCGGCGAACACGAACCACAGCAGGTTGGCCAGGGCCAGCACGATCTCGGCGCGCAGCGTGCCGCCCAGGAGTAGGCCGAGCGCGGCGAAGGTAGCCGTTCCGAGTGCGATGATTACCGCACCGATCGCCAGCCCCGCGACAGGGGGACGCCAGCCGAGCGTAAAACCGATGGTGCCGAACAGGATTGACTGCAAAGCCACCACAGCCACCACGGCCAGCGATTTTCCGGTGATGATCCCCCACACGGGCAGGGCTGTGGCTCCGAGCCTTTTGAGGGCTCCGTACCGGCGGTCGAACGCGACCGCGATCGCCTGACCGGTGAAGGCGGTGGAGATGACGGCCAGCGCCATGATGGCGGGGACGAAGGTCGCCGCGCGGTTGTCCCCGAATGAACCCAGCGGCAACAACGTGAGCCCGACCAACAGGGTGATGGGGATGAACATTGTGAGCAGCAGCTGCTCCCCGTTGCGCAACAGCAGGCGTAGTTCCAGCCCGAATTGCGCGTTCAGCATCCGCGACACGGCTGCCGGCCGCGGGTCGGGGGTGAACGTCCCCGGTGCGAAACGATTGCTCATGATCGCAACTCCCGCCCGGTCAGCTCCAGAAACACGTCCTCGAGGCTGCGCTGCTCGACGCGCATGTCGGTGGCCAGGGCGTCGACCCGGGCGCACCATGCGGTCACGGTGGCGAGTACCTGCGGATCGATGTGACCTTCGACGAGATATTCCCCCGGGGAGCTCTCCACCACCCGATAGCTCTCCGGCAGCGCCGCTGTCAGCAGGCTCAAATCCAACATCCGCGGGGCCCGGAACCGTAGCTGGTTCTCAGCTCCGCTGCGCATCAGTTCCGCCGGGGTGCCGGTGGCGACCGCCACGCCCCGGTCGATGATCAGTATCCGGTCGGCGAGCTCCTCGGCCTCGGTCAACTGGTGAGTGGTCAGCACCACCGTCACGCCGTCACGCCGCAGCGCATCGATCAACTCCCACACCACAATTCGCGCGTGCGCGTCCATGCCCGCAGTGGGTTCGTCGAGGAACACCAACTCGGGCCGCCCGACCACGGCGCAGGCCAACGAGAGTCGCTGCTGTTGTCCGCCGGACAGCCGCCGGTAGGTGGTGCGGGCAGATTCGGCCAGCCCAAGCGTGTCCAGCAGCCATTGCGGGTCGATGGGATCGGCGGCGTAGGACGCGACCAGGTCGAGCATCTCGCCCGCGCGCGCTGCTGGATACGCCCCACCGCCCTGCAGCATCACGCCGATGCGCGACCGTAGCTCGGCGTTGTCGGCGATGGGATCGAGCCCGAGGATCTGGATCTGGCCGGAATCGGGCTCGATGAACCCCTCGCACATCTCGACCGTGGTCGTCTTCCCGGCGCCGTTGGGTCCCAGCAGCGCGAACACCTCGGCGGACTCGACGTGCAGGTCGAGTCCCGACACCGCGGTCGTCGATCCGTACCGCTTGCTGACTCCGCGCAGCAGCATGGGGACAGCACCTGGGGTCACGGAGACTCAGCGTAGGCGTCGGGCTTGGCGGGGGGCACATCGACGGGGTCTTCCCGAATCGGACGCCACGGCAGCCGTCGGTAGGTGAACGCGATCAGCATCAGCACGATGACAGTGCTCGCCAGCGTCGCCATCACGATCTGGAACAGCGCGAACCGGTCGCCGTT
>JAGQTR010000179.1 GCA_020438915.1 Mycobacterium sp. | reverse complement strand
GCCAAGCTCAACATGAGCGACGGGGTGCGCGGCGGCATTTCGACCGAGGAATCGCTGCAGACCGCGAAGTGGCTGGAGGAAGACGGCGGACTGGACGCCATCGAGCTCACCGCGGGCAGCTCGTTGGTCAACCCGATGTACCTGTTCCGCGGTGACGCGCCGGTCAAACAGTTCGCGGCGGCATTCACACCGCCGCTGCGGTGGGGCATCCGGATGACGGGCAAGAAGTTCTTTCGCGAGTACCCCTACCGTGAGGCCTATCTGCTGCGCGACGCCAAGCTTTTTCGCGCCGAACTGTCGATGCCGCTCATCCTGCTCGGGGGCATCACCAACCGGGAGACGATGGACTTGGCGATGGCCGAGGGTTTCGACTTCGTCGCGATGGGACGCGCGCTGCTCGCCGAACCCGACCTCATCAACCGGATCCAGGCCGACGAATCGCGACATTCGGTGCAGTCGGTGTGCAACCACTGCAATCAGTGCATGGCCACCATCTACAGCCGCACCCACTGCGTGCTCACCGGATCACCGCTCAGCCAGGTGCTTTGAGAATCCGGAGAACGGCCAGATAACAGCGCTGCAACAGATCACAGACACCGCTTAGGCGGCAGATCCGCACCCCACGGCGACCGCTAGAGTTGCCCCCGATGAGCCGACCAGCATCCCCCGCGCTGACCGTTCGGTACGAGGGATCCCCGCGCACCTTCGCGGCCGGCAATGACGTCGTCGTCGGCCGGGATCTGCGCGCCGACGTCCGCATCGCTCACCCGCTGATCTCCCGTGCCCACCTGGTGCTGCGGTTCGAGCAGGGCCGGTGGATCGCCATCGACAACGGCAGCCTCAACGGCATGTTCATCAACGGCCGTCGGGTACCGGCCGCCGACATCGTCGACGGTCAGCAGATTCACGTCGGCAACCCCGACGGGCCGCTGCTGACGTTCGAGGTCGGCCGCCACCAGGGGTTGGCGGGTTCGCCGCCACCGACGGCGGTGGTACCGGTCGTGGGCCGGCCCAGCGCGAGCTGGCCCAGCCAGCCGCCCCCGCCGCCCCCGACCGGAGGGCGTCCGCGTCCCCCGCAGTATCCGACCGGACCGGGACCTCGTCGACCCAGCGGGCAACCGTCGCGGCCGGCACCCGTGCCGGCACCGATGCCCCAGTCCATCTCGTCACCTGGGCTGGAGTCAGCCACGGTGATGGGACCGGCGGCAGCTCCGCGGTCGGGCGACGGCAACATCGCGACCAGCATGCTGAAGATCCTGCGGCCGGGACGCCCCGCGGATGTCCCGCCGGGCTCGATCAAGATCGGTCGTGCCGGGGACAACGACATCGTCATTCCCGACGTGCTGGCCTCGCGCCATCACGCCACCCTGATCCCGGAGGCCGCCGGTGCGGGGACCGCCGAGATCCGCGACAACCGCAGCATCAACGGCACCTTCGTCAACGGCGCCCGCGTCGACTCGGCGATGCTCACCGACGGTGACACCGTCACCATCGGCAACGTCGACCTCGTCTTCCGCGACGGCACGCTGGCGCGGCGCACCCAGACCGCCGCCGACATCGCCACCGGCGGCCTCGACGTCCACGGCGTCACCTGGACCATCGAGGGAAACAAGACGCTGCTGGACAACATCTCCATGTCGGCGCGGCCGGGGACGCTGACCGCGGTCATCGGCCCCTCGGGTGCCGGTAAGTCGACGTTCGCCCGGCTGGTCGCCGGCTACACCCATCCGACGACGGGCCAGGTGTCCTTCGAGGGACACGATGTGCACGGCGAGTACGCCTCGCTGCGCTCCCGGATCGGCATGGTGCCCCAGGACGACGTGGTACACGGTCAGCTGACCGTCCGCCAGGCGCTGATGTACGCCGCCGAGCTGCGGCTGCCACCGGACACCACTCAGGCCGACCGCGACCAGGTCGTCAACGAGGTGCTCCAGGAGCTGGAGATGACCCAGCACCTCGACACCCGGGTCGACAAGCTCTCCGGCGGGCAGCGCAAACGTGCCTCGGTCGCCCTGGAGTTGCTGACCGGCCCGTCGCTGCTCATCCTCGACGAGCCGACCTCCGGCCTGGACCCCGCCCTGGATCGCCAGGTGATGACGATGCTGCGCCAGCTCGCCGACGCCGGCCGCGTGGTTCTCGTCGTCACGCACTCCCTGACCTATCTCGACGTGTGCGATCAGGTGCTGCTGCTGGCCCCGGGCGGAAAGACCGCGTTCTACGGACCGCCCAGCGAGATCGGCCTCGCCATGGGAACGACGAACTGGGCCGACATCTTCTCCGGTGTCGCCGGCGACCCCGACGGCGCGGCGCAGCGCTTTCTCGCCCAGCACGGTCCTCCACCACCGCAACCGCCCGCGCTCACCCCTTCGGATCTGGGCAACCCCACCCGTACCAGCGTGCGAAGACAGTTGTCGACGATTGCGCGTCGCCAAATCCGGCTGGTGATCTCCGACCGCGGGTACTTCGCGTTCCTGATGATGCTGCCGTTCATCATGGGCGTGTTGTCGCTGTCGGTGCCCGGCGATGTCGGGTTCGGCGTCCCCGTTCCCGCCGAGCAGGGCGGTGCGGCGCCCAACGAGCCGGGGCAGATCCTGGTGATGCTGAACGTCGGCGCGATCTTCATGGGCACCGCCCTGACCATTCGCGCACTGATCGGCGAGCGGGCCATCTTCAGGCGCGAGCAGGCGGTCGGCCTGTCCACCTCGGCCTACCTGATGGCCAAGATCGTGGTGTTCACCGCGTTCGCCATCGTGCAGTCCGCCATCGTCACCACGATCGCGATCGCCGGGAAGGGCTGGGGGCCGGGCGCGGTCGAGCGCGGGGCGGTCATCGGCAGCCGCAGCCTGGAGTTGTTCGTCGACATCGCCGCGACGTGCGTAGCCGCGGCCATGGTCGGATTGGCCCTGTCCGCGCTGGCCAAGTCGAGCGAGCAGATCATGCCGCTGCTGGTGGTGGCGATCATGAGCCAGCTGGTGTTCTCCGGCGGCATGATTCCGGTCACCGACCGCATCGTCTTGGACCAGATGTCCTGGGTGACACCGGCGCGGTGGGGGTTCGCATCATCGGCGTCGACCGTCGACCTGATCCGGTTGGTGCCGGGTCCGTTGACGCCCAAGGACCGACACTGGGAGCACACCTCCGGCGCCTGGCTGTTCGACATGGCGATGCTGGCCGCGATCAGCGTGTTCTACGTCGGCTTTGTGCGCTGGCGGATCAGGCTGAAGGCCGCCTGACGACGAAGCGGGCGAGG
>JAGQTR010000178.1 GCA_020438915.1 Mycobacterium sp. | reverse complement strand
CACACCGCGGCGATCATCGACCTGATGGGCGGAGCGTCGGCCACCGAGGAGTACCGCCGACGCAGCTTCGCCGTCAACGTAGACGGCACGAAGAACCTGGTCCACGCCGCCCAGGAGGCAGGCGTTACGAGGTTCGTCTATACCGCGTCCAACAGCGTGGTGATGGGCGGGCAGCGCATTTCCGGTGGTGACGAAACCCTGCCCTATACAAAACGTTTCAACGATCTCTACACCGAGACCAAAGTCGCGGCCGAGAAGTTCGTGCTTTCCCAGAACGGGGTACGGGGGTTGTTGACCTGCTCGATCCGCCCCAGCGGCATCTGGGGTCGCGGTGATCAGACCATGTTCCGCAAGCTGTTCGAGAGTGTGCTGGCCGGACACGTCAAGGTGCTGGTCGGCAACAAGAACGCCAAGCTCGACAACTCCTACGTCCACAATCTGATCCACGGTTTCATCCTTGCCGCTCAACATCTGGTGCCCGGCGGCACTGCCCCCGGGCAGGCGTATTTCATCAACGACGGCGAGCCGATCAACATGTTCGAGTTCGCGCGTCCGGTGGTCGAGGCGTGCGGCCAACGCTGGCCCAAGCTGCGAGTGCCGGGCCGCCCGGTGTGGTTGGCCATGTCCGCCTGGCAATGGCTGCATTTTCGCTTCGGACTACCCAAGCCATTGTTGGAGCCCACCGGGGTAGAGCGGGTGTACCTGGACAACTTCTTCTCGATCGCCAAGGCCCAGCGCGATCTCGGCTACCAACCGCTGTACACCACGGCCGAGGCGCTGGAGCATTGCCTTCCGTACTACGTGGAGCTGTTCCAGCAGATGAAGGCCGAGTCGGGACAATCTCTGGTGTCCGCGGCCGTTCCGGTCCCCCCCGAGGGCTGAACGGTCGAAACCGCCTCACCTAGAACGGCGTTGGGTCCCGTGCTTGGTGAACACTTGCTGACGACTGGTTGGCGACCGGCCCAACGGGCTCGCGGCGGCGCATAGGATGAACTCTGTTCACGTCGGAAGCGAGGAGCAACATATGCCGGACGGCAAGCCCAACATCCTGGTCATCTGGGGTGACGACATCGGGATCACCAACCTGAGCTGCTACAGCGACGGTTTGATGGGCTACCGCACTCCGAACATCGACCGCATCGCCAGCGAGGGCATGCGGTTCACCGACTCCTACGGTCAGCAGAGTTGTACCGCGGGTCGCTCGTCGTTCATCACCGGTCAGAGTGTGTACCGCACCGGGCTCTCGAAAGTCGGCATGCCCGGAGTCGAGGTGGGCATGTCGCCAGAGGATCCGACGATCGCCAGCCTGCTCAAACCGCTGGGGTATGCCACCGGTCAGTTCGGCAAGAACCACCTCGGCGACCTGAACAAGTATCTGCCCACCGCCCACGGCTTCGACGAATTCTTTGGCAACCTCTACCACCTCAACGCCGAGGAAGAGCCAGAACATCCGGACTATCCCACCGCCGAGGAGGCTCCGGAGCTACGCGCAAAACTGCTGCCTCGAGGGGTGATTCGATCCTGGGCCACCGACGAAGAATCCGATGAGGTCGATGAGCGGTTCGGCCCGCTGGGCAAGCAGCGCGTCGAAGACACTGGCCCGCTGACCAAGAAGCGGATGGAGACCGTCGACGACGAAACCACCGCGGCGTGCATCGACTTCATCAAGCGCCAGCACGAGGCCGAGACCCCATTCTTCGTGTGGATGAACACCACCCACATGCACTTCCGCACCCACACCAAGCAGGAAAGCCGTGGGCAGGCAGGCCGTTGGCAGTCTGACTACCACGACACGATGATCGACCACGACAAGCATGTCGGCCTGTTGCTGGACTACCTCGACGAGTTGGGCATCGCCGAGGACACCATCGTCGTCTACTCCACAGACAACGGACCCCACGCCAACACGTGGCCCGACAGCGCGACAACACCGTTCCGCAGCGAGAAGAACACCGGCTGGGAAGGCGCCTTCCGGGTACCCGAGATGATCCGCTGGCCAGGAAAGATCGAGGCCGGAGTGGTGTCCAACGACATCGTCAGCCATCAGGACTGGCTACCCACGCTCGTGGCCGCCGCCGGTGAGCCCGACATCGTCGACAAGCTCAAACAGGGCCACCAGGCGGGTGAGACGAAATATCACGTGCACATCGACGGCTTCAACCTGTTGCCCTACCTGACCGGAGAGGTCGATAAGAGTCCGCGTCGTGGCCTGATCTACTTCTCCGACGACTGCGATGTACTCGGGGTGCGCATCGAGAACTGGAAGATCGTGTTCATGGAGCAGCGTTGCCAGGGCACGCTGCAGATCTGGATGGAACCGTTCACCGAGCTGCGGGCGCCCAAGCTTTTCAATCTGCGCACCGATCCGTTCGAGCGTGCCGACATCACGTCCAACACCTACTTCGACTGGTGGCTCGACCACGACTACATCGCATTCATGGCCAACGCGCTGGTCCTGGAATTCCTGAACACGTTCAAGGAGTTCCCGCCGCGCAGCGAACCGGCATCGTTCACCATCACCAAGGCAGTCGAGAAGCTCGATCACTTCCTGCAGTCGGTGGGCGGCTGAGTTGGGGGTCCTCGAATCCTGGAACGATGGTCCGACGAAGTCGGCGATCGTCGACTTCGTCAGCCGGGTCACCCTCGATGGTGGACCGGATTTCGTAGCACCGGAGGCGCGTATCGCGGTGTTCGACAACGACGGCACCCTGTGGTGTGAAAAGCCGGCCTACATTCAGCTGGACTTTCTGGTGCGACGGTTGGCTGAACAGGCTGCGGCGGATCCGTCGCTGGCGGACACCCAGCCCTACCGGGCCGCGGCTGCGGGCGACCTGGGCTGGTTCGGCGACGCGGTGACCGACCACTATCGGGGCGATGATTCCGCGCTCAAAGTTCTTGCCGGCGGGATACTTTCGGCGTACGCGGGAATGACTGTCGAAGAGCACGCCGAGCATGTCAAGTCGTTCTTCGACAGTGCAATGCACCCCACTCTCAACCGCCCCTACACCGCCTGCGGCTACACCCCGATGGTGGAGCTGCTGCGATTCCTCGAGGCCAACGGGTTCACCAACTACATCACCTCCGGCGGTGGCCGGGACTTCATGCGCCCGGTTACGTCGCAGTTGTACGCGATACCCCCGGAACGGGTGATCGGCAGCTCGGTGGGCCTCGATTTCCGAGATGGTCAGCTCAGGACGACCGCGAAGCCGGAGTTCCTGAACGACGGTCCGGTGAAGGCGATACGGATCTGGGGTCGCACCGGACGGCGGCCGATACTGGCGGCGGGCAACTCCAACGGCGACATCGAGATGCTGGAGTACACCGACGCCGGGGGGCCGTCACTGTCGATCCTGCTGCGTCACGACGACGCCGACCGCGAATTCGACTATGTCGCCGGGGCGGAGAGGGCACTGGAGCTGGCCACCGACAAGGGGTGGCTCGTGGCCAGCATCCGCAACGACTGGACCACCGTCTTCAGTGACTGACCCTCCCGCGTCCGATCTCGACGACGATTGGGCGTGGATTCCGTCGCAGGTGACCGTGGTGGGGTCTGACGTCCACTACCCCGAAGAGGCACCGGCACGCGAGGTCAGTACCGACGGCTTCTGGATACAGACCCACCAGGTGACCAATGTCCAGTTCGCCGAATTCATCTCCGACACCGGATATGTCACCGTGGCCGAGCGGCCACTGAACCCCGCCGACTACCCGGGGGCACCGCCGGAAAATCTGCAGCCCGGCTCGATGGTGTTCCGTCGCACCACCGGTCCGGTCGACCTGCGCCACCTCAACCTGTGGTGGAGGTGGACGCCGGGCGCCTGCTGGAACCACCCGCGGGGTCCGCGCTCATCGCTGAAGAACTCCGATGATCACCCGGTGGTACACATCGCGTTCGAAGATGCTGCGGCATACGCGGATTGGGCGGGCTTCGAGCTACCCACCGAGGCCCAGTGGGAGGTCGCCGCACGGGGCGGCCTGCCGCACAGCACCTACAGCTGGGGCAATGATCCCGAACAGCCTGGGCAGCGGCTGGCGAACTATTGGCATGGCGAGTTCCCGTATCTGCCCGACACCGGCTACGGACGAACGGCACGCGTCGGCAGTTTCCCAGCCAACGGGTACGGGCTGTTCGACATGGCGGGCAACGTCTGGGAGTGGACGGTGGACTGGTACAAGGACACCCCCGATGCGGGTGGCTGCTGCGCGGCCGACAGCATGGATCCGCGGCAGCCGCAGTTTCCGGTACCGCGCAAAGTGGTCAAGGGCGGATCTTTTCTGTGTGCCGACAGCTATTGCATGCGTTACCGTCCAGCGGCGCGCCGACCGCAGCCCATCGATACCGGCATGAGCCACATAGGTTTTCGTTGCGTCAGGCGTCACCAGCCTACCGAACGCATCGCAATGGAGGTCAAGTGGGCGGAGCGGTCATGAGCGCTGCCGGAAAGCACGCCATCGTCACCGGTGCCGGTTCGGGGATCGGCGCGGCTCTGTGTCGTGCGTTGGATCTGGCCGGCGCACATGTGCTCTGCACCGATCTCGACGGTGACGCCGCCGATGCGACCGCCGCCACCCTGGGTCCGCGGGCCCGCGCAGCGCGCCTGGATGTCACCGATGCCGGCGCGGTACAGGCCGTCGTGGCCGACGTGGTGGACCGCGCCGGCCGACTGGACCTGATGTTCAACAACGCCGGGATCGTCTGGGGCGGCGACACCGAACTGCTCACCCTCGATCAGTGGAACGCGATCATCGACGTCAACCTGCGCGGGGTCGTCCACGGCGTCGCAGCCGCCTATCCGCAAATGCTGCGTCAAGGCCACGGCCATATCGTCAACACCGCGTCGATGGCCGGCCTGACCGCCGCCGGTCAGGTCACCAGCTATGTCGCCACCAAGCACGCCGTCGTCGGACTGTCGATGGCGCTGCGATCCGAGGCGGTCCCCCGGGGCGTCGGCGTCCTGGTGGTCTGCCCCGCCGCCGTAGAGACTCCGATCCTGGACAAGGGCGCAGTCGGCGGCTTCGTCGGGCGCGATTACTTCCTGCAGTCCCAGGGCGGCAAGGCCTACGACGCTGACCGGCTGGCCCGCGACACCCTGCGAGCAATCGAGCGCAACAAAGCGATCCTGGTCAAACCTGCTGTAGCACACGCGCAGTGGCTTTTCGCACGAGCAGCGCCTGCGCTGATGAACCGCCTCTCGATGCGATTCGTGGCCGGGCAGCGGTCGCGACAGCGCGCCCGATCGCAGCCGGGCACGTTCCACTCGGGATAGGGTTGCGCTCGGAGGTTACGGGAGGGCGCGCATGACACCGGATTTCACCCTCAAACAGAAGCGCGCGCTGGCGGTGTCCACGGTGGTGGCCTTGGCCTTCGCAGCCTATTTCCTGCGCGGCTACCTGTTGCTGATCGCGGTGGCCGCAGTGCTGGCGTACCTGTTCAATCCGCTGTACCGGCGGCTCCGGACGAAGCTGAACGTCGGCCTGTCAGCCACGGTCACGTTGTTGGCCGCGGGCGCCACGGTCGCCCTGCCGCTCGCCGGCGTGATCGCCCTTGCCGTTGTCCAGATCGGCCAAATGGTTACCAGCGTGGGCCATTGGGTTGAGCAAACCGACTTCACCGCACTGGCGCAGCGGCTGCTCGACTCGGCCAACGAGATCTTGGCCAGGGTTCCGTTCATGGACATCACGCTGACCGAGGACTCCGTGCGCGCTGCGGTCGCGCGGTTCGGACAGAACGCCGGCGAGATCGCCCTGGGCAGCGCGCGTGATTCGGTGGGCGGTATCGCGGCAACGGTGACGGGGTTGATCATCTTCCTCTATGTCTTCCTCGCCCTGATCACCAAGGGAGACAAGGTACTGGCGCTCTTTCGCGAACTGAATCCGCTGGGAGAGAGGGTATCCGACATCTATCTGGCCAAGATCGGAGCAATGGTCTCCGCGACGGTCAAGGGCCAGCTGATCATCGCCGTGTGCCAGGGGGTGGCCGGTGCGGCGTCGATCTACATCGGCGGCATCCATGAAGGCTTCTTCATGTTCGTCATCTTCCTGACCGCGCTGTCGTTCATCCCGTTGGGCAGCGGCATCGTGACCATTCCGCTCGGAATCGGGATGGCCGTGTTCGGCAACGTCGGTGGCGGGATCTTCGTTGTGGCGTTTCACGTCATCGTCGTGACGAGCATCGACAATCTCTTGCGTCCGTTCCTCGTGCCCAAGAGCGCGCACCTGCACCCGGCGCTGATGCTGTTGGCGGTGTTCGCCGGCCTGAAGATGTTCGGATTCTGGGGAATCGTGCTGGGCCCGGTGCTGATGATCGTCATCGTGACCACCATCAGCGTGTACCTGGCTGTCGACAAGGGAGCATCGCTGGACTCGCTCACCGGCGCTGACCCGTCCGACGACGAAGCGGAACGCGAGGTTCCCTGGTGGCGCCGGCTGCTGCCCGGAGGCCGGGCAGCTGCGAGGCCGGAGTCCGAGCAGGAGTCCGAGTCCGAGCCGGCCGCCCTGCCTGCCGCTAAGTCAGACGAGACGTGAGGAACTCGACCACCCGTTTACGCGCCTCGTAGGCCGGATGTCCGTCCTGCTCGCGAACCTCCAGGGTCAGCACCGAGTGCGCCATCCTGCCGAACCCGTGCTCGTTGCCGGGCTTGGAGTTGATCTCGATCACCTCGAAAGCATCGCCGAGGCGGGCTTTGAGCGTGCTGAACCTGGCACCCGGAGACAGCGGATCCTCGCTGAAGCGCAGGCCCAGCGCACACAGTCCGTCCTCGGTCGCCCGGCGTTCGACGACCTTCAACTCCGCTTCGGAAAGACCGGGGTCGGCTTTCTGCTTCGCCGTCAGCCCTATCGGCAGTGACGGCTGACTCAGCACCGGGGCCAGCACACTGTCGTCCACGGCGGCCGCCAGGGCGAAGCCACCACTCCAGCACTGGCCGATCACACCCACACCCTTGCCGGGTGTACGGCCGTTGAGATCGCGGGCCAACGCACGTAGGTAGTGGGCGATCGGCCGGTCAGCATTGGTGGCGAACGCCGCAAATTCCTTGGCGACACACCCACGCAGCATCACCGGGACCGCGCCTGGCCTGACGCCGGGCGCCCCGGGTGTGCCGTAGAGCGATGGCGAAGCCACCGTGAAACCGTTGTCCACCAGATGATTACCGAGAGCTAGCACGCCGGGATGCAGACCAGGCATCTCCGGGATGAGCACCACGCCGGGCCCCTCCCCCTTGCTGTAGACCTCATAGGTCAGGCCGGCAGCCGAGAAGGGCGTCATGGCCCATCCGGTGAGGTCGGCCTCCGGTGCGGTCATGGCATCTCCTGTGTCATTTGGGCGGATGTCAGGTGGGCGGCAGCGGCGACTGGAATTGGGTGGCAGCCGCCAGGGTACGGTACTGGTCCGTACCTGCGGCCCCGGTAAGAGCGATCTGCGCCGGACCGGACGGGCCGCGCACCTGTGCGGTCCACACCGGCTCGGCCGGTCTGCCGTCGCGATCGCCGCCCTCGTAGACGACCCACGTGACGCCGTCGACGTTCTGCGTCCCGGTCGGGACCAAATCCGCGCCGAGCGAGGCGATCAGCTTGTCCTCGTCGGCATTGCTCTGCGTCAGGCTCAGGTACCTGCCGTCGGGTGTCAGGAAGCCGACCGTGGAGCTGACCGCACGCACCGCCTGCCCGGTCACCGGGTCGGTGCGCCCACCGTCGATTCCGTCACGGCTACCTGAGTTGGCCCGCCAACCCTCCGGCAACTCGGGCAGCCGGATCGGGATCTTGAGCGCTTGGGCATCCGCCCGCAGCGCGGCCGGTGCGTCATAGTCGGGAACCGGCCCCGCCCCCGGACCGGTCGGCGCGAACGAGCACATTCCGAGCAGGCCGGCCAGCACCACACAGGCCAGCACCAGCGGGGCGATCGACCAGAACATGTCCCGGCCGTCTTGGAGCAGGCGGGGCTTCGCGGCCCGGGGTGCCGGACCACCTGCAGCGCCGTTGTGGCCTGAGTCTTCAGGCTCGCTGCCGGGGTCGCCGGTGACCTGTTGGCCCGGCTCGGGCGGCGTCGTCATGGTGCCCAGTATCCCAGCTCCCGATCCTGGAGCTGCTAATGGGAGAATCTTGCCCATGAACGCCGCCCGTCGTGAAGCCCCGGACCGAAATCTCGCCCTCGAGCTGGTGCGGGTGACCGAGGCGGGAGCGATGGCAGCGGGCCGCTGGGTCGGCCGGGGCGACAAGGAGGGCGGTGACGGCGCGGCCGTCGACGCGATGCGCCAACTGGTCAACTCGGTGTCGATGCGTGGCGTGGTCGTGATCGGCGAGGGTGAGAAGGACAACGCGCCGATGCTCTTCAACGGCGAGGAAGTCGGCAACGGAGACGGCCCGGAATGCGACTTCGCCGTCGACCCGGTCGACGGCACCACCCTGATGAGCAAGG
>JAGQTR010000177.1 GCA_020438915.1 Mycobacterium sp. | reverse complement strand
GGCAAGGGCGGCGTCGCCTACATCATGAAGGCCGATCATGGCCTGGCCCTGCCGCGGCGGCTGCAGATCGAGTTCTCTCAGGTGGTTCAGAAGCTCGCGGAGGGCTCAGCTGGTGAGGGCGGCGAGGTGTCACCCAAGGAGATCTGGGAGGTTTTCGCCGACGAGTACCTGGCCCCGAACCGTCCGCTGGAGCGGATTCGGCAGAAGGTGCACGTCGCCGAGGTAGACGGCGGTACCGACACCATCACCGCGGTCGTGAAGGTGAACGGCGAAGAACGCGAAATCGTCGGCGCGGGCAACGGGCCGCTGGCCGCCTTCGTGGATGCCATCGGCGCGGTCGGCTTCGACGTGTCCGTGCTCGACTACTCCGAGCACGCGATGTCAGCGGGCGAGGAGGCGCAGGCCGCGGCCTACGTCGAGGCTTCGATCGGCGGCCGGACGGTGTGGGGCGTCGGTATCGCGCCCTCGATCACGACTGCGTCACTTCGTGCCGTCGTCTCGGCGGTGAACCGGGCCGCGCGTGGTTAATCAGTTCACGCTCAGAAGAGCGTGAACTGATCGTCCAGGGCGGACCTGTCGCTGAACTCGTCGATCGTGGGGCCGCCTATCACCGCGTCCAGACTCCGGATGAACTCGGCGTCGCCGACCAGAGGGACGCCGAGTTCAGTGGCCTGATAACCCTTGCCCTGCGCCGGCTTGGGATCGTCGCAGACGACCAGCGACGTATGTAGGTCCACTGCGTCGGTGTAGGCAAGCCCCGCGTGCAGGATGCGCTCGATGAGCTCCTCGTGGGTGTGGCTCACCTCGGCCGCCAACGCCACGCGCATGCCCTGCACCAACCGTCGTCCCGCCACGAACCGACCGGGATTGGCGTACCGACACGCCATCCGGGCAGCCACGACCTTGAGCGGCCGCAGTTCGTCATGGGTGATGCGGCCATTGGGCCAGGCGCGCCGCGTCACCGCACGCACCGGCAGCCACGCGCGTCGCTCGCGGGCCCGCGCCAGCACGGGTTTGAGTATTTCGGCGAGCACCAGGGCGTCGTCCAGCGCGTCGTGCGGCTTGATCTGGGTGATGCCCCAGTGTGCGGCGAGGGTGTCCAATCGCAGATTCTCGGTGCCCAGGTCGAGGCGCCGGGCCAACTCGACGGTGCACATCACGCTCTCGACCGGCAGTTGCGCCTCCACCAGCTCGGCCTCGGCGGCCAGGAACGCGTAGTCGAAGCCGACGTTGTGGGCGACCAGGGTGCGACCTGCCAGCAGCTCGACCAGGTCGCCGACGACGTCGCCGAAGCTCGGCTGCCCCTCCAGCATCTCGGCGGTGAGCCCGTGCACATGCGTGGGCCCGGGGTCCACGCCGGGGTTCAGCAGGCTGTAGAGCGTCTTCTCGACGTTGCCGTCATCGCTGAGAGCCAGCGCCGCGATACTGACCACGCGCGCCTGGCCGGGATGGAATCCCGTCGTCTCGACGTCGACGACGGCCCAACCGGAACCGGTCTGGTCGGCTGGCCGGCCCCAGTGACTCCCCGCGGTTGAGCTCACCCGTCGAGGATGGCACGCACCGCTGACACGCCGTGCCTCTGAGCCGCGTGTCGGAAGCCGCAGTTCGGTCTCTTTTAGACTGCCGAGATGGTCACCGGACGAGGACGGCTGGCGCTGGCCGCAGGGGCCGGCGCGCGGTGGGCGTCGCGGGTCAGCGGCAGAGGTGCCGGCGCCATGATCGGCGGACTGGTCGCGATGACGCTGGACCGTTCGATACTGAGCCAGCTCGGACGCGACCGGCGCACCGTCGTCATCACAGGCACCAATGGCAAGTCCACGACGACCCGGATGACCGCCGCAGCGTTGGCGACCGTCGGCCAGGTGGCGACCAACGCCGAGGGGGCGAACATGGACGCCGGTCTGGTGGCCGCCCTCGCCGCCGCACCCGATGCCTCGCTAGCCGCGCTCGAGGTCGACGAAATGCACGTCCCGCATGTATGCGATGCGGTGGAACCGTCAGTGGTGGTCCTACTGAACCTGTCGCGCGACCAACTCGACCGGGTCGGTGAGATCAATCACATCGAGCGCACCCTGCGCGGCGGGCTGGCCCGGCACCCGAACGCCGTGGTCGTCGCCAACTGCGACGACGTACTGATGACCTCGGCCGCCTACGACAGCCCGAACGTGGTGTGGGTGGCGGCCGGCGGCGGCTGGGACGGCGACTCGGTGAGTTGTCCGCGGTCCGGCGAGATCATCGTCCGCGAGCAGACCCATTGGTACTCCACCGGTACGGCATTCAAGCGGCCGGAACCCGACTGGTGGTTCGACACCACCCATATCCACGGCCCCGACGGTCTGTTACTGCCGATGACCCTGGCGCTGCCCGGCGCGGTCAACCGGGGCAACGCGACGCAGGCGGTGGCCGCGGCGGTGACACTGGGAGCCGACGCCGCCGCGGCCGTCGCCGCCGTGTCCCGGGTCGACGAGGTAGCCGGCAGGTACCGGACCGTCCAGGTCGGTTCGCACACCGCGCGTCTGTTGCTGGCGAAGAATCCGGCGGGCTGGCAGGAAGCGCTGTCGATGCTGGACCGTGCCGCCGCGGGAGTGGTGATCGCAGTCAACGGTCAGGTTCCCGACGGCGAGGACCTGTCCTGGCTGTGGGATGTGCGCTTCGAACATTTCGAGACCGTTCAGGTGGTGGCCGCCGGCGAGCGCGGCACCGACCTCGCGGTGCGGCTGGGCTACGCCGGCGTCGAGCACACCCTGGTGCACGACACCGTGCGCGCCATCGAGTCCTGCCCGCCCGGTCACGTCGAGGTGATCGCGAACTACACCGCCTTCCTGCAGCTCAGCCGTGCGCTGGAGCGCCTGAAATGACCGGCGGGATAAGCGATTCCACGGTGCGAATCGGGCTTGTGCTGCCCGACGTCATGGGTACCTACGGCGACGGCGGCAACGCGGTCGTGCTGCGACAACGGCTGCGGCTACGCGGAAAGAGCGCCGAGATCGTTGCGATCACCCTGGAAGATCCGGTGCCCTCCCAGCTGGACATCTACGTACTCGGCGGTGCCGAGGACTACGCGCAACGGCTGGCCACCAGGCATCTGCTCCGCTACCCCGGTCTGCAGCAGGCGATTTCGCGGGGCGCCCCGGTGCTGGCGATCTGCGCGGCCATCCAGGTTCTCGGCCACTGGTATGAAACGTCGGCCGGCGAACGCGTCGACGGCGTGGGCGTACTGGACCTGACGACGTCGCCACAACCGGAGCGCAGCATCGGTGAGGTCACGGCGACTCCCCTGCTGGACGCGTTGACCCAGCCATTGACCGGTTTTGAAAACCACCGCGGCGGAACGGTTTTAGGACCCGATGCGCGGCCGCTGGCGACGGTGACGAAGGGGGCCGGCAACCGGGACGGGGACGGCATCGACGGTGCCGTGCAGGGCAGCGTCATCGCAAGCTACCTGCACGGCTGCTGCCTGGCCCGCAATCCCGAACTGGCTGACCACCTACTCGCCGCGGTGGTCGGTCCGCTGGCCCCGCTCGAGCTGCCTGAGGTCACGCTGCTGCGCCGGGAACGTCTGGCGGCCCCGCGACGCGTCTAGACATCAGCGTGGGGCAACGATGCCGTTCTCGTAGGCGAAGACGATCGCCGCGGCGCGGTCGCGTAGCTCCAGTTTGACGAAGATCCGGCCGATGTGGCTCTTGACGGTAACGCCGGAGATGAATAACTCGCCGGCGATCTCGGCGTTGGAGCGGCCCTTGGCCATCAGCCTGAGCACGTCGAGTTCACGGGGGGTGAGACCGTCGACGGCCCCGGGGGCCGGCTCACCCGCGGCCGTGCGGTAGGTGTTCAGGACGCGGGCGGTTATCGACGGGTCCAGAAAGCCGTCTCCTCTGGCGACGGCGCGGACTGCGCGGATCAGCTCCTCGGCCGAGGAGTCCTTCAGCACGAAACCGGCGGCACCGGCACGCAGTACACCGGAAAGCAACTCCTCATCGCTGAACGTCGTCAGCGCGAGCACCGGTGGACCCCCTCGGGCGGTGAGCTGACGGGTCGCCTCGATTCCGTTGACGCGCTTCATTCTCAGGTCCATGACCACGACATCGGGTCGACATTCGGCGACCGCGGCCGGCACCTCGTCCCCGTCCGAACACTCCCCTACGACGAAGATGCCGTCCTTGCGACGCAGGATCCGGCGCAGTCCCGAACGCACCAGCTCCTGGTCGTCGACGAGCAACGCGGCAATCGGTTCGTCGGTCATCCGGTATGTCCCCGGTCGGCCTGCTCATCATCAAGCGGGACGACCGCGCGAACTTCCCAGCCCCGGCCTGCGGGCCCGACCCCGATGGTGCCGCCCAACAGTTCGACACGCTGTCGCATGCCGCGCAATCCGCGTCCTTCCCCCTGGCCGGCGACCACGGGCACAGGCAGCTGGTTGGCCACGGTGAGCGTGACCGAATCTCGGGACACCTCGAGCGTCACCTCCGTCGGTGCATCCGGAGCGTGCTTGGCGACGTTGGCCAGCGACTCTTGGGCAATGCGGTACAAGGCGAGCCCGGTGGCCGCGGAGATCCGATCCGCCCGGCCGGCGGCGTTGAGCTTCACGTTCAGGCCGGCGCGGACGAAATCGTCGACCAGAGTGCGGATATCACTCAAACCAGGTTCGGGGGTGATGGTTCCGACAGCGCCGTCGAGCAACCCGACGGTGCGGCGGATGTCGGCCATTGCCTGGCGTCCCAGCCGCTCGGCCTGCTCCAGTGACTCGACCGCGTCATCGACGTCGCGGTCGACCTGTAGGCCACGGCGGGCTCCGGTGATGTGCAGCAGGGTCACGCTCAAGGAGTGCGCGATGACGTCGTGGACCTCGCGGGCGATCCGCCGGCGCTCATCGGCTGCCGCATGTTCGGAGAGCTGCTCCTGGGCCCGCCGCTGCTCGATCAGCAACTGCTGCTGGATCCGCATCAGGTAACCCACCAGCCAACCGATGCCGAGAAAGCTCAGATACAGCGCGGGTGTCTCGATGCGGTGCGTAGCAGCGGCGATGCCCAACAATGCGAGCGCCGACCCGGTTGCCAGGATTCTGCCGCGTACCGGTGCTACCGAACCCACCACCCCCGTCAGCATGGAAAGCAGCAGCGGCGCGAAGTCGCCCTCGATAGGAGTCGACGTGGCGAACAGCAGTATCGCAATGCACAGGGTCCAGGACGTCCAGAGCGCGATCGCCTCGAAGGCGATCACGTTGAACAGCAGGAACACGATCCACGGAGAGCAGGCCACCGCGACCGCGACGGCACCGATCCACCATTGCGAACTCGGTCGCTGCGCAGCGGCTATCACCGCGACGAGCACCAAAGCCACATCGATGCTGACGACAAATGGCCAGGTGAATCCACCGAGGCCCGGTTGGTCCTTCCGGAGCGCCAACAGCCGCAGTCGGCGCTGGACCGCAGCCAGCATCGTGTCATCCTAAGAGTCCGCCGACGGTGTTGCCATCAGCCCGCAGTACCTACCGCGCCTCCTACCGCGGTAGGACATCAAGATCGGTCCGCGGCACGACGCTTTCGACCGGCGAGATTCGTAGCGTCGAAGTATGACTTCTACCCAGCTGCACACACCAAGGCCGTCCACGCCAATCATCGACGCCAGGTCGCGCCGCGGCGACGACGAGGCCGCCTGATGGCCGCCACACACCCGGCGATGTGGGCCCGATGGGCCGCGCTGCACGGTGTACCGCGGGCGTTCCTCTTCATGCGGGCACACCGGGGCGAGCCACTGGCGCGGCTGTTGCTCGGGCGGATCGACCGATCGGAACGGCTCGAGTTGTTCGAGCAGATCCGCGTCGCCGGGCCGCTGGCACGAACGTCGTCGGTCTGGATGACCGTGGATCACACGCTGTGCCGGAACATCCTGCGTGACAGCCGATTCGGAGCAGGCGGTCCCGCGGATACCGGACTGCCCGAACCGCTGCAGGCCCTCGCCCGTCGTGCTGACCCGGCGCTGCCCAATCCGGTGGAGCCACCGGCGATGCTGATGGTGGATCCGCCCGACCACACCCGCTACCGCCGACTGGTGGCGCGCAGTTTCACCCCCAAGTCGATCGGCACGCTCAACACCCGGATCGGTGATGTCACCGCAGAACTGCTCGATGACCTGGAAACGCGCCGCGACGTCGACCTGATCGACGACTACGCCGCGCAGCTGCCGGCGGCCATCATCACCGAGATCCTCGGTCTTCCCGCTCAGGACCGGCAACGGATCCTAGGCTGGGGCAATACGGGCGCGACGTTGCTCGACATCGGTATCACGTGGCCGACGTTCCGGGCTGCGGTCCACGATTTGCGCAGCATCGACGGCTACCTCACCGAGCATTTCGCGAGACTGCACGCCGAGGGCGGGGACGGCACTCCCTTCAGCGACCTCGCCCTGCAGGGTGACTTGACCGACCGGGAACTGAAGGCCAACGCCACCCTGCTCGTCGGTGCCGGCGTGGAGACCACCGTGAACCTGATCGGTAACGGGATCACCGCACTTCTCCACCATCGGGAACAGCTGGCGCTGCTGCGCGTCGACCCGACACTCTGGCCCTCGGCGATCGAGGAGATTCTGAGATTCGACAGCCCTGTCCAAATCACTTCCCGAACGGCGCTCTGCGACATGGAGATTGCCGGCAAAACTCTCAAGCAGGGCGACGGAGTCGTACTGCTGCTCGGCGGTGCGAATCGCGATCCGCACGTGTTCGACCACCCTGATCGCTTCGACATCACCCGCCCAAACGCCCGCGACCATCTGGCGTTTGGCACCGGGATACATTCTTGCGTCGGTGCCCCGCTGGCCCGCATCGAAGGTGTCACCGCGTTGCGAGAACTCTTCGCGCGCTTCCCCGACCTGCACTTCGAGGCTCCCCCCGAGCCGCGCGGTCTGGTCAACCTACAGGGCTACCGGCGGCTGCCCGTTCGGCTGCACAACCAAACGCCCGCCACGCCCACGTCGCGATGAGTCATCACGCCATCGCGCGACGGCCCACCAGGGCACGACCCAGCGTCAACTCGTCGGCGAACTCGAGGTCTCCGCCCATCGGCAGGCCCGAGGCGATACGCGTCACCGTCAAGCCGGGGATGTCGCGCAGCATCCGCATCAGATACGTGGCGGTGGCCTCGCCCTCGGTGTTCGGATCGGTGGCGATGATCACCTCGGCGACGTCGATACCGTCGACGCGCTCGCCGATCCTGTTCAGCAGTTCCCGGATTCGCAGTTGGTCGGGTCCGATGCCCGACAGCGGATCGAGAGCCCCGCCGAGTACGTGGTAGCGCCCGCGGAATTCCCG
>JAGQTR010000176.1 GCA_020438915.1 Mycobacterium sp. | reverse complement strand
GTCGACGTTCTGGGTGATCACCCCGGTGAGGATTCCCGCGTACTCCAGTGCGGCCAGCGCCCGATGCCCGGCATTGGGCATTCGCCGGTCCATGTGCCGCCAGCCCAGATGGTTCCGGGCCCAGTAGCGCTGCCGGAACACCGGATCAGAGGTGAACTGCCGGATGGTCATCGGGTTGCTCGGCGGGGAGTCGGGGCCGCGATAGTCGGGAATGCCCGAATCGGTGGATATCCCGGCGCCGGTGAGCGCGGCGATGCGACGGCCGCGCAACAGGGCCACCAATTCGGGGGATTCCATCCCGTCCAGGGTAGGCGCTCACCGGTGCTGCGTGCCGACATACTTCTGGGCTGGGCAGAACGGCACCGCGGTTCCGGCAAAGGGCGGCATCCTCACCTCGATCTGATGATTCGATCGGCCGGTCAGGGTAGGCAGTCGATCGCCGCCAGAATTTCGGCGCCCATGTTGCGTTCCATCATCTTCAGCGCCGCGTCGCCGAGTGCTGGATCGATATGGGCGACGGCGTCGTAGGGCACCACGACGGGGAAATGTCGCACGTAGGCGTCCAGGGCGGTGTAGAGGATGCACTGCTCGGTCACCTGACCGGTGAGAATGAGGCGTTTGGTGTCGAGCCGTGTCAGTAAGTAGGCCAGCGGCGTGGCGTAGAACGCACTGTGTCGAACCTTGGTGAGGAACCGACAGTCCCCGGCGGGTTTGATCGGCTCCACGAGATCCGGGCGCTCGCCGTGCAGAGCGTTGCGCACCAGGTCGCTGAACTCTGCGGTGAAGTCGCCGTAGTTGTCGTTGACGTAGATCAACTCGACGTCCGCCCCCGCGCGCGCCGCTGTGACCAGCTCGGTCAGCGGGTCGATGATGTCGGCTACCTGCGGGGCGAGCGCGTCGGCATCCTTATGTCGATAGGTATTCAGCATGTCGATGACCAGGACCGTGGTGGCACTCATGGGTTTGCCTATACCCGGCCGGGGTTCCGGGCAACGTTTCGGGCAACAATGAGACATGGATTTTTACTCGGCCTACCACCAGGGATTCGTCCGCGTCGCCGCGTGTACACATCACACGGCCCTGGCCGACCCGGCTGCCAACGCCGAATCGGTGTTGTCGGTGGCCCGTGACTGTCATGACGACAATGTGGCGCTCGCGGTCTTTCCGGAGTTGACACTGTCGGGTTATTCGATCGAGGACATCGTCATGCAGGACGCGCTGCTGGACGCTGTCGAAGCCGCACTGCAGACGGTGGTGGCCGGGTCGGCGGATCTGCTGCCCGTTCTGGTGATCGGTGCGCCGTTGCGATACCGCAACCGCGTGTATAACACCGCGGTCGTCATCCACCGGGGCCGCGTGCTGGGGGTCGCGCCCAAGTCCTACTTGCCGACGTATCGCGAATTCTACGAGAAGCGGCAGCTGGCTGCCGGCGACGACGAGAGCGGCGAGCTCCGGCTGGGCGATATCGACGTGCCGTTCGGGCCTGACCTGTTATTCGCTGCTACCGACGTGTCCGGATTCGTGCTCCACGTGGAGATCTGCGAGGACATGTTCGTCCCGATACCGCCGAGTGCTGAGGCGGCGCTGGCCGGTGCCACCGTGCTGGCGAACCTGTCCGGCAGCCCGATCACCATCGGTCGCGCCGAGGACCGGTGCCTGCTTGCGCGCTCGGCGTCGTCGCGGTGTTTGGCCGCCTACATCTATGCCGCCGCCGGTGAGGGCGAATCGACGACGGACCTGGCCTGGGACGGCCAGACCATGA
>JAGQTR010000175.1 GCA_020438915.1 Mycobacterium sp. | reverse complement strand
GCCCTGCTCGCCGCCGGAGGCAGCGGTGTGGCCAACCAGGGCCTGTCGGGCTGTGACGGAGTGACCGCGGGGGCGGTGGCGGACACCATCGTCGCGCCGTACAACGTGGTGCCCAACCTCGATGACGACGTCGCGGTGGTCGCCGTCGAGCCGGTCGCGGCCAACATGGGGCTGGTGCCGCCGGCGCCGGGTTTCCTGGAAGGGCTTCGCGCGGAATGTGATCGCGTCGGAGCCCTGCTGTTGTTCGACGAGGTGATCACCGGCTTCCGCCTCGCCAACGGGGGCGCAACCGAGTGGTACGGCGTGCGCCCCGACGTGTGGTGCTTCGGCAAGGTGATCGGCGGTGGGTTGCCGATGGGAGCGTTCGGTGCCAGCCGGGAGGTGATGGGCCACCTGGCGCCCCTCGGCGGGGTGTACCAGGCGGGAACGCTGTCGGGGAATCCGGTGGCGATGGCCGCCGGGCTGGCCACCCTGCGCGCCGCCGACGACGCCGTCTACGCCGCGTTGGATGCCAATGCCGATCAGCTGTCCGGCCTGATCGGAGATGCGTTGACCGAAGTTGGTATTGCACATCGCATTCCGCGTGCCGGGAACATGTTCAGCGTGTTCTTCGGTGATCAGCCCGTCACCGACTTCGCTTCGGCGCGGGCCACCGAGACATGGCGGTTCCCGGCGTTCTTCCATGGCCTGCTCGACGGCGGCGTCTACCCGCCGCCGAGTGCCTACGAGTCCTGGTTCGTCTCGGCCGCGCTCGACGACGACGCCTTCGACCGCATCGCTGCAGCCCTGCCTGGGGCCGCCCGCGCGGCGGCGCAGGCCTCGGTGCCGGCATGACTGACACCGAAAAAACCGTGGTGCATGTGATGCGCCACGGCGAGGTGCACAACCCGGAGGAGATCCTCTACGGTCGCCTGCCCGGCTACCACCTCTCCGACCGGGGGCGTGCCCAGGCGCAGGCGGTCGCCGACTGGCTCGCACACCGCGACATCACCTATGTGGTCGCATCGCCGTTGGAACGCGCCCAGGAGACCGCGACGCCCATCGCGGCCCGCCACGGACTCGATGTCAACACCGATGACGAGCTCATCGAATCGGCGAACGTTTTCGAGGGGCAGAGGGTCTCGCCCGGGGACGGGGCACTGCGCGATCCCCGCAACTGGTGGCACCTGCGCAATCCACGTATCCCATCCTGGGGTGAGCCCTACGCCCACATCGCGGCGCGGATGACGCGGGCGGTGCGCCGTGCCAGGGCGGAGGCGACCGGTCACGAAGCGGTGTGTGTCAGCCATCAACTTCCCGTAGAGACGTTGCGCAGGTCGATGACCGGCAGACCGCTGCACCACTTTCCGACCAGGCGGATGTGCAACCTCGCCTCGGTGACGTCGTTCTACTTCCACGACGAGGCCTGCGTGGGCTGGGGGTATGCGGAGTTGGCCGGACAGTGACATCGCCGGTTGCCCTGGGGCGCGTGCTACTGGCCCTGTGCTGCGCAGCGGTGGTCGTATTGACCGGATGCGCCACCGGCAGCGACGCGGTTGCTCAGGGTGGCACCTTCGAGTTCGTCGCGCCGGGCGGCAAGACCGATATCTTCTACGACCCGCCCAAGGATCGCGGTCGGCCCGGGCCTCTCGAAGGCCCCGACCTGATGGACACCGACAAGACGATCTCTCTGGACGACTTCGCCGGCCAGGTCGTGGTGATAAACGTGTGGGGACAATGGTGCGCGCCGTGCCGCACCGAGATCACACAGCTGCAACAGGTGTACGACGCCACCCGTGATCAGGGGGTGGCATTCTTGGGTATCGACGTGCGGGACAACAACATCGATGCTCCGCGGGACTTCGTCGTCGACCGCGGGGTGACGTTCCCGTCGATCTACGACCCGGCGATGCGAACGATGCTCGCGTTCGGAGGTCGTTACCCGACCACCGTCATCCCGTCGACGGTCGTCCTCGACCGCGAGCACCGGGTCGCCGCGGTGTTCCTGCGGGAGCTGCTCGCCGAGGACCTGCAACCGCTGGTCGAGCGGCTTGCCACGGAGACATCGGCGAAATGAGCTTCGACCAGGTCGGCGAGTTGACGGCCAGCGGTCCGCTACTGCTGGCCATATCCGTCAGTGCGCTGGCGGGCGTGGTGTCGTTCGCCTCGCCCTGCGTCATTCCGCTGGTGCCGGGCTACCTGTCGTACCTGGCCGCGGTGGTCGGCGTCGACCCCGATCCGGCAGCGGCTGCCGGACCGGCTTCCACCGTCGCATTTCCCGGCGCTCCGCTCGCCCCAGCCACGCTACGTCGGACCCGACTGCGAGTGGCGGGTGCGGCGGGTCTGTTCGTGGCCGGCTTCACCGTGGTGTTCGTGCTGGGTACCGTCGCGGTGCTGGGCATGACGACCGCGTTGATCACCAATCAGCTTCTGCTGCAGCGCATCGGCGGCGTGATCACGATCCTGATGGGGCTGGTCTTCATCGGTCTGGTGCCGGTGTTGCAGCGTGACACCCGTTTCACCCCGCGGCAGCTGTCCACGCTGGGCGGCGCTCCGCTGCTGGGCGCGGTGTTCGCGCTCGGGTGGACCCCCTGCCTGGGGCCGACTTTGACGGGCGTGATCGCCGTCGCATCGGCGACCGAGGGCAGCAATGTCGCACGCGGTGTGGTGCTCGTGGTCGCCTACTGCCTCGGGCTGGGAATCCCGTTCGTGTTATTGGCTTTCGGCTCGGCGCGCGCCGTCGCCGGACTGGGCTGGCTGCGCCGTCATACTCGCACGATCCAGATCTTCGGCGGCGTGTTACTGATCCTGGTGGGAGCGGCATTGGTCACCGGGCTGTGGAACGAGTTCGTCTCCTGGGTTCGCGATGCGTTCGTCAGCGACGTGAGGCTGCCGATCTGATGTCCGCGCCCCACCCTTCTCCGCGAGCAGACACAAAAGCCCCGCAACACGCGGCAAATCGGGTGCGTTTGCGTCTGCTCGCGGTGATTCGCAACACCTGGCGCACCTTGACTTCCATGGGGACCGCGCTGGTGCTGCTGTTCCTGCTGGCGCTTGCGGCGATTCCCGGTGCGCTGCTTCCGCAGCGGAACCTCAACGAGGCCAAGGTCGCCGAGTACATCGCCGTACACTCGACCGTCGGCCCGTGGCTGGACCGCCTACAGGCCTTCGACGTCTTCTCCAGCTTCTGGTTCACCGCGATCTACGTGCTGCTGTTCATCTCGTTGGTGGGGTGTCTGACCCCCCGACTTCTCGAGCATTTCAGGAGTCTGCGCGCTGATCCGGTGGCCGCTCCGCGCAACTTGGGTCGGCTGCCCAAACACCACGTGACCGAGGTACCCGGCGGCGATACCGCAGAGCTGGCCGCGGTGTTGAGCGAACGGTTACGCGGCTGGCGCCGGGTCACCCGGCGGCGGGGCGACCGCCACGAGGTCGACGGCCGAGACAACGACGGTCCGGCGATCACCGAGATCTCGGCAGAGAAGGGCTATCTGCGCGAGTTCGGCAACATCGCGTTCCACTTCTCGCTGCTCGGTCTGCTGGTCGCGATTGCCGCCGGAAAGCTGTTCAGCTACGAGGGCAACGTCATCGTCGTCGCCGACGGTGGGCCCGGATTCTGCTCGGCCTCGCCTGCGGCATTCGACTCCTTCCGGGCGGGAAACACCGTCGATGGAACATCGCTGTATCCGATCTGCCTGCGGGTCAACGATTTCCAGGCGTCGTATTTGCCCAGCGGCCAAGCGGTGTCCTTCCAGGCCGACATCGACTACCAGGCCGGTGACGCCCTCGACTCTGACACCTGGCAGCCGTATCTGCTGAAGGTCAACGAGCCGCTGCGCGTCGGCGGCGACCGTGTCTATCTGCAGGGCCACGGTTATGCGCCGACCTTCACCGTGACGTTCCCCGACGGGCAGAAGCGTACTCAGACGCTGCAGTGGCGCCCCGACGATCCGATCACGCTGCTCTCTTCGGGCGCGATGCGATTCGACCCGCCCGGCGGCACCTATACCGACGACCGGGAACGGCGCCGGAACCAAATCGCTATTCAGGGCCTGTTCGCCCCGACAGAGCAACTCGACGGCACCCTGCTGTCGTCCAGTTTTCCCGCGCTGAACGATCCGGCGGTGGCGGTGGACGTGTACGAGGGCGACACCGGCCTGGACACCGGGAAACCGCAGTCACTGTTCTCCCTTGATCCCCGCATGGTCGACCAGGGTCGCCTGACGAAGGTCGCGCGAGTCAATCTGCGCGCCGGGGAGGACACCCGCCTGCCCGACGGCACCGTCGTCCGGTTCGACGGCGCCGAACCCTTTGTCAACATCCAGGTCTCGCACGACCCGGCCCAGGTGTGGGTGCTGGTGTTCGCGATGACGATGATGGCGGGACTGCTGGTGTCGCTGATCGTGCGTCGCCGCCGCGTCTGGGTGCGGTTGACGCGCAACCCTGCGGGTACGGTGAACGTCGAGTTGGGCGGCTTGGCTCGCACCGACAATTCGGGGTGGGGCGAAGAGTTCGAGCGGCTGACGGTGCGGCTGCTCGAAGGAGTGCACACCGGTGGCGCGGCAACGCGCCGCAGCGAAGAGAAGAAAGCGGATCGGGTATGAACACCACCCATATAGACATCGGGCTGGCCCGCTACTCGGATTGGGCGTTCACGTCCTCGGTGCTGGTGCTGGTGGCCGCGCTGCTGCTGCTTGCCG
The DNA here is from genome assembly GCA_020438915.1 of Mycobacterium sp. GTDB lineage: Bacteria > Actinomycetota > Actinomycetes > Mycobacteriales > Mycobacteriaceae > Mycobacterium. The sequence goes on along the minus strand of JAGQTR010000175.1, from coordinate 1,530 downwards.
TCGAGCTCGCCTATACCCGTAGCCGCAAGATCGAGACCCGGGAGTTCGCGGGCGCCGGAGCCGCCCCGGCGGCGACATCGGGTGCCGGAGCCGCCCTGACGGCGACATCGGGACCCGCGGTGACCGCCGACAGCGCCACCCCGGGCGTCGTCCTCGACGGTTCGCCCCGTCCCGTTGACGAGCGCATCGGGGCGGCCGGACTCGCGCTGGTCTACGTCGGCATCGCGTTGCTGCTGGCGTGCATCGTGCTGCGCGGGCTGTCCACGTCACGGGTGCCGTGGGGCAACATGTACGAATTCATCAACCTGACCAGTTTCTCCGGTCTGGTGGCTGCCGCCGTGGTGTTGCGCCGACCGCAGTACCGGTCGTTGTGGGTCTTCGTCCTTGTCCCGGTGTTGGTTCTGCTCACCATCTCGGGCCGGTGGTTGTATTCGAACGCCGCGCCGGTGATGCCCGCCCTGCAGTCTTACTGGCTGCCGATCCACGTGTCGGTCGTCTCCCTGGGATCGGGGGTGTTCCTGGTCGCCGGCGTAGCCAGCATGCTGTTCCTGCTCAAGATGTCCAGATTCGCCGAGGGAGGTCGTAGCGACGTCCTGGCTCGGGTGGTGCAGAAGCTGCCGGACGCCCAAACCCTCGACAGGATCGCCTACCGCACCACGATCTTCGCGTTCCCGGTGTTCGGTTTCGGTGTCATCTTCGGTGCCATCTGGGCTGAGGAAGCCTGGGGCCGCTACTGGGGCTGGGATCCCAAGGAGACGGTGTCCTTCATCGCATGGGTCATCTACGCTGCCTACCTGCACGCCAGGTCGACTGCGGGCTGGCGGGACCGGAAAGCCGCATGGATAAACGTCGCCGGGTTTGTAGCCATGGTGTTCAACCTGTTCTTCATCAACTTGGTGACCGTCGGGCTGCATTCGTACGCTGGCGTCGGCTGAGCCGACAAGTTGGCAGCTTGGCGCGGCACCGCGAGGAGAGGGGATCAGTCGTTGTCTGACCGGCCGGGTGGGTTTCGGGCACAGCAACGGTTTGTCGATCCGGCGGCTATTGACGATGCGGTGCCGGCTGAGTGGACGGCGCCGACTCCACCGCACGGCGCGCCAGCCGTCATCGCGGGCGGGAACTCCGAACAGGCAACGCTGGAACCGGATGCGGCCGATCCGCCGCCGTACTTCGACCTGTCGACGGTCGCGCTGCTGGGCAAGGCCAGGCGGGCTCCGTCTGCGGGCTGGCGCAGGTGGGTGTATCTGGCCTCGGCCGGGCTGATCGACCTGGGTGAGAGCCCGAAGGTGATCCGCCACAACACCTTGGTCGCCCAGGTGCAGCGTCCGCTGCGCCGTTGCTATCGGATAGCCGTGCTCTCCCAGAAGGGGGGAGTCGGTAAGACGACGATCACCGCGACGCTGGGTGCGACGTTCGCCACAACACGGGGAGATCGGGTGATCGCCGTGGACGCCAACCCTGATCGGGGCACGCTGAGCCAGAAGGTGGAGTTGGAGACCCCGGCGACAGTGCGGCACCTGCTGCGCGATG